>JAFEAR010000008.1 GCA_018266335.1 Bdellovibrionales bacterium | reverse complement strand
ATCACTACCGGCGCAACCGCGCACGCCTGGCCGTTGAGCGCTACAGGCGGCGCGGAACATCGGCATCTTGGCTATCCGGCCTGGTGCCGATGGAGCGCCGCGCCACCCAACCCACAGCCCGCACCAACGGGCTTTTTTATGCCTGCACCCATGAAATACGAGCAATTCCTGGCGTCCAAACGCCACACATCAGTTAACTACGGATTTGATGCGCAGTGGATGCCTGAATGCGCGTTCGACTTTCAGCGATTCATTATCGAGAAAGCCCTGCGCAAAGGCCGCATTGGCATCTTCGCCGATACCGGGCTGGGCAAGACCTTAATGCAGGTCACCATTGCCGAGAACGTCATCCGGCAAACGAACCAGCGCGTATTGATTCTGACCCCGCTGGCCGTGGCTTTCCAGTTTATTGATGAGGCCACCCGTATCGGCGTGCACGACATAGAGCACACCAAAGACGGGAAATTCACAAAAAAGATCGTCGTGTGCAACTACGAGCGCATGCACCTGCTGAACCCGGATGATTTCGTGTGCGTTATCGCGGATGAATCGAGCATCCTCAAAAACTTTGCGGGCAAGACACGCGATCATATCGTTGCGTTCATCAAGCGGGTTCCGTATCGGTTCCTCAGCACCGCAACGCCATCGCCAAACGATTTTATCGAGTTGGGCAACAGCTCCGAGGCACTCGGGTACATGGGGTACATGGACATGCTGACCAAGTTCTTTAAGAGCAATCAGGGGAGCGTGGACAGCAACAACCGGAACATCGGGGAAAAGTTCTACCTCAAGCCTCATGCAGAACGGGACTTTTTCGCCTGGGTGAATCAGTGGTCGGTGATGGTCAAGAAGCCGTCTGACCTTGGTTTCTCAGACGAAGGGTATGAGTTGCCCCCGCTGATAACCAACAAACACATCGTTCACAACTCAAACACATGGTGCATTGACGGGCAAACCTCCATGTTCGCCATGCCAGCTCAAACCATTACGGAAGTCAGGGAAGAGCAAAAACTCACAGTACACGAGCGATGTGAGCGCGCCGTGAAGCTGGCCTACGGGAAGACGTCTGTGTACTGGTGCAATCTCAATGAAGAGAGCGCGCTTCTGTCCCGACTAGACCCGAACGCCGTGGAGATTGTTGGCGGCATGTCGGTTGACCAGAAAGAGGAAATTCTGGTTTCGTTTGCACGCGGCGATATTGAACGGCTTGTCACAAAAGCAAAGATGACCAGCATGGGGCTGAACTGGCAGCACTGTAACCACACCGTGTTTTTCCCGACATGGAGCTATGAGCAGTATTACCAGGCCATCCGCAGATTCTGGCGCTTTGGGCAAAAGCGCGAAGTCACCTGCGACATGGTGATTAGCGAAGGCCAGGAGCGCGTATTGGAAGCGCTGGAACAAAAGACCAATAAAGCGATTGACCTCTACGCAAACCTTGTCGCAAACGCGAACCGGGATTTCAGTTTCAATCCTAGAGAGTTTACGCAAACCGGAAAATTGCCATCGTTTTTGTCTTGACGCGCCTAGCATGACTATGTTAAAGTCACGCAAATGGAAAACTACAAAGATAAAGCTTGGCTGACACGCGAGTACATCGAAAAACGGCGTACCGCAGACGACATTGCTATTGAAGAAAACAGGGATGCTAAGACGATATGGTCTTGGCTGAAGAAGTTCGATATACCAACCAGGCCGAGAGGTGGACAAAGCTCTTCTGGTAGTTTTAAAAAAGGCCACTCTCTTGGTGTTGGAAGAAAACACACAGAAGAGACAAAACAAAAACTCCGAGCGGCAGCTCTCGCGGATGGAAGGGTTCCATGGGGTAAAGGAAACGACCCATATTGGAAGGGGGTCACTGGTGAAAAACACCCATCCTTCAAAGGTGGTCTTACACCTGATAGGCAAGCCATTTATTCATCGCAAGAGTGGGTAGATGCCGTGAAGGTTGTTTGGGCGAGAGATGGGGCTACGTGTCAGTGCTGCGGAAAACATCACAACACAGCAGAAGGCCGAGGAACCTTCCACATCCATCACATCACTTCCTTTCAGGTGAAGGAGTTGAGGACGGACCCTGAAAATTTAGTGCTTCTGTGCAAAGACTGCCACAAGTTTGTGCACAGCAAAAAGAACGTGAACAAACAATTCATAAAGGATCACAAATGCTAGCTAAACAAGAGTTGCACAAGCCCGAATACTCAATTTACAACAGTGACAATATGGAGGTTCTTCCGCACCTTCCTGACGAGAGCATCGATTTGTCGATTTACTCACCCCCATTTTGCGGGCTGTATCAGTATTCCAGCGACCCGCGAGACATGTCAAACTGTGAAACGCGAGAACAATTTTTGCAGGGGTACGAGTTCCTGATTGAACAGATCGCCCGCGTCACAAAGCCTGGCCGCGTCACAGCGGTGCATTGCACGGACGTTTTCGACAACTCATGCCGCTTGTGGGACTTCCCGCACGAAATCATCCGCCTGCACGAAAAGCATGGATTCCAGTACCGCAACCGCATCACCGTATGGAAAGAGCCGCTGAAGGTACGGATGCGCACAATGGTCAAGAGCCTCATGCACAAGCTGATCGTGGAAGACTCTACGCAGTGCTTTACGGCCATGCCGGACTATGTGCTGGTTCTGACCAAGAAGGGCGACAACGCCGTTCCTGTGACGCACCCCGAGGGGTTGAAGCGCTACTTCGGTGCCACTCCAATCCTGCCGAATATTCTGCGGGCATTCAACAACGCCAACGACACGCAGTTCACCGAAGACGAATTATGGGACTACCTGAGCAACACCTACGCAGATCACAAAGACCCGAAGTCGAACAAGCTGTCGCACTACATCTGGCAGAGGTACGCATCAAGCGTGTGGGATGACATTCGCATTGACAACGTTCTTCCCTTTCGGGATAGCAAGGAAGAGGACGACGAAAAGCACGTTCACCCGCTGCAATTGGATGTGATTGATCGGCTGGTTGAGCTTTACTCCAACCCTGGCGAAGTCGTCTTAACTCCGTTTATGGGCGTTGGCAGTGAAGTTTTTAGCCCGGTGTCGCTGGGGCGCAAGGCCATCGGTATCGAGTTGAAAGAGTCCTATTTCAAGCAAGCAAAAATCAATTTGCAATTCGCGGGGAATCGAGAGTTCGCTGACCGCAGCGGCGAACAACAAACGCTTCTCGAAGAGCTTGAAAACGAAGCCGCATAACCAAAACCAGCCACCCGCCGATGGGGCTTTTACGCCATGGCAAGAGGATCCAAACACAACTTACACCGGGACGAATGGGAGCAGCGCAGGACAGAGTTTTGCGCACGCGGCCAAGACCTCCCGCACTCGAAGCTACTAGACCTGGACGTTGTAGCCATCCGATCAGCAAAGCGGCAGCGCGAGAGCTTGCTCAAGCACATCCGCGAGAACCTATCCAACGCTGCTCTCGCGCGCCAGTTCGGTGTGCATGAGCGCAGCATCGAAAAGATCATGAGCAGAGAGACATGGACGCACATCTGACAGCCAAAAAACCCGCAGGCTTCGCCCTGTCCAACCCCGTCCCGCAAACCAAGTTGGAGGCCCTGCGCGAGAAAGAGCGCATCACCCTGCGCGACCACCAGAACATCCCGCACCGTAACTCCACCATGGGCGGGCGGTATGAGGGCAAGGAATTGCAGTATCGGGGGCGGCAGTGAACCAAACCCGTATTGGCAGCTTCATTGAAGTCTGCATCAACATCGCCATTGGATTTGCCATCAACTGGGTGGCAAATCTCTACATCCTGCCGCTGTACGGATTTCACATTACTGGCGGCCAGGCATTCAGCATGGGCCTACTTTTCACTGCCATCAGTGTTGTGCGCAGCTACATCATCCGACGATGGTTTAACGCAATGCTGCAACGGGCCGCTCAACGCATGGCGAAGGCGGTCGCATGAAGAAAACAACCGCCTACGCACGCAAGCGCGCCCACCAAGGCGCCTTCGACCGCAAACGGCACGAAGTCATCAACCCGGTGACCGAGGCCGTCATCCGCTCGCGCATCGAGGAAGACATACAGCGCCTGCGCACCGCCGTGGGCCTGCAGGCGTACATCGGTGAAGACGCCGCCATGGTGGCCAACATGGCCGGGCGGCTGGTTTACATCGTCTGCCACGCAGCCGGAGTGCACGGCCTTGGCGAGACACCCGAGGCGCGCATTCTGGCGGGCACGGCAAACGCCCTGGCCGACCTGGCGCAAGACCCCAAAAGCATCGAGGCCCAGCGAGGCGCCATCGTGTCGGGCCTGGCCGCAATTGATCGGCTGATGCCCAGCCTGCACCCGCTGTCACTGGCAGCTGGGGCGCTGGAGCTGGATCATCTACTGGAGCACACCAAGGGCATGACAAACACTGACGTGCACCGGGCATTGGGGATGTCCGCATGACCGAACCCACACT
>JAFEAR010000089.1 GCA_018266335.1 Bdellovibrionales bacterium | reverse complement strand
CATAGGCCAGAGGGTCGGTCAGTGGCAGTTTGAGGGGCTTGGTATCGGCGGTAAAAACAATCACCTGGCGATCAAGGCTGATTAATTCGTCCGGGGTAATCAAATGACGGCCTTGAATACTCTCTTGCACACGGCCGCTATCGCCGACAGTTGCCTCTTCTACAGTAGTTCGCCCAATTGCTTCGCTTAAATCACGGGCTTCCTGGAAGTTCTTTTGCTTGAAATAAACCTGTGTCGCAGGCATGTCGATTATGATTTGCGCTTCTCGCTTACTGTAGACCTGCTCTAACTGCGCATAATTTTGAAATCCGAGGATTAGACCGATTTTGTTCTTTCGGATGATGGAGAGCGTGTCTCCAATGCCTGAGATTTTGCCGAAGTTTGTAAACTCATCAAGGAGCATGGTAAGCGGATACTTCATGCGTTCTCTTATTTCCAAAATATGATCGAGCAAGAAATTCATCATGAGAGATCCAATCAACTTGCTGTCTTTGGACCGACTCGGCACCGCTAAGTAAAACGTGAAAAGCTGCTTAGCCATGGCATCAAGGTCGATGTCGGTGGTCTCGGTCAGCGTAATCATCTGGTCGGTCATCCAGGGATTTAGCTTCGTGACCAGACCGGAAAAGACGCCATATTTAAAATTCGTTTCTCCAGCAAGCCGCATCCAGCCTTGAAACTCCATACGTGCGATCCGTGAAGGACTATTCTTCAAGACCTTAGCCAGCCCATCTGGGCCTTCGGCCAGGAGCCAACGCAAAGCGCCAAAGTGCCCACGTTTCGGGTCGCCGGCAGCGGCGTGCAAAAGGAGTGGGATCAAGAGAAGCTTTTCAGATCGATTCCAGGTCTGGTCGCCACGCCCTTCAGAGCTTTCGCCATTCATGATTACAAGATCGGCAAGCTTTTCGGCCACACCTGCCTTTTCTTCATCGGGCGCGTGCCTGATGCGATCTATCGGATTTATTCTATTGCTGCTCATGTCCGACGGGTTGAAGCAGTAAATTTTGTGCCCAGCCATTTGCCGCCAGCCTGAAGTTAGCTTGTATAGCTCACCATCTTCATAGCCGGGAGTCGCCTCGGTGACGATCATGCTGGTAGCGATGCGCTCAATAAGCTGGGGGAAAAAGAAGCCGCGCGACTTCCCAACCCCGGTGCGACCGCAGACTATAGCGTGCGCGTGAGTCCAGAATTCAGGCACCTGAATGTACTCTTTGTCTGCCGTTCTGCCAATAATGAGGCGTTTGGGGTCGGCTTGCTTTTGAAAATAGCCCTTAGCCCGTAGGTCTTGATCAGTTCCCCAGCTCGCTGAGCCGTACACCGTGCTCTTTTCCTTGTAGGTCTTCGCCTCTTCGGCGCGCTCGGCATCGTTTTGCAGCTCAAGCATAATCCGGTCACAGCGGCGCTGGCACTCGGCTTCTGTGGCGCCGCCCTTGCGTTCTTCCATCTCGATGTTGACGAGCATCCCGCCTTTGGAAGCCACTCGCCAGCGAAGAACGACGCGATACTCATGTCGCCACCAGTCCTGGCCAATCTGCTCGTCTAGGCGCGCTGTTGCGAGGATTTGGTCTAGTTGCTTGCTAGCCCGGTCTACCTTGTAACCGAGACGGTCCAGGACGTTGACTGCAAGGATTGGAAAGTCTTTGGCATTTGTGTCGACAATGCCCGAGTCCTTAATTTGCACTGCCATTTAGTACCGTCCCCACGGGTCATACTTATCCCAGGCTTCCTCGTGTTCGCGCTCCCATTTCTTGCGCTTTTTCTCTTTGTTGCTGTCGTCCCGGGTAGCCTGGTTTTGCTCAATAGCCTTATCCAGCTTCTCTATTGTCTCGCGATCTCCTTCTTTTCGCTCTTCTGAGCGCCCCGGTTGGTTATGCTCTTGGACTTTGTCCAATTTGGCCGCTTCCAGGGCGTCCCGTCCTTCCTTGAGGCGGTCACGCTGATCCGTCAAGGGAATCCAGCTAACTAACTCTTTTGCAATAGAGCCCCCGGTCATAAAAAGGCCGACAACCGGGTTTCTCATTATTGCCTGGGTCATCGGACTAATCTGAGGAGCCGCCCTCGTCGGAGAAACACTTTTAGCTCCTTCCACAGACCAATGGTACTTTGACATTTCAAGCTGTTTATCCATAACACCGGACCACCTGGCCCGGTCGGCATTTTCCAGCCAGCCCCGAAGCATGTTGTATTCGTCAATCGGAAGACGGGCGCTCTTGTCCTCGCGCAGCTTGGCGTTTAGCCCGGCAAGCTTTTCATATGAGCTGTTTTCGTCGTATTTCTGACCATTAAACTCAATGGAAGTCTTTTCCTTGTCCTGGGTCTTCTTGACGGCATCGCCCTTGCCAGGTTCAGCCGCGCCCCGATTGCCGGCGCTCTCCTTTTCCCTAATCCAGCCCTGGAGCTTGGCGAATTCGGGCTTGTCTATTCGCTCGTCCGGGTTATCCCAGAGGTACTCGGTCAGCTCCCGCAGCTCCCTTGAGCTGTTTTCGCGACTCCATTCCTTCCCGGCGGCCTCGATCGTGTCGTCAAAATATGGCTTGTCATTTTCAAGAGGTTTCTCCGGAGGCTCCTTAGACCGCTGCTTTTTCCTCCACTGCTCGTAAGGCTCTAATTGCTCCAGGATGATCTTTTTGTGCATCCAGGGAAGCTCCAGTCCATCTCTAATGCGCTCTTCCTTTGTCAGCTCACGCTGCCTGGCCAATGCCCGCTTCTTTTCCTCCAGGCGTTCGTACTCAAGAGGGTGGACCCGCTCCATGTAGCGATCGCCGAACTCCCGCATCT
>JAFEAR010000088.1 GCA_018266335.1 Bdellovibrionales bacterium | reverse complement strand
TAGAGAAAGAGGGCATGCAACCGCTCATGCAGCACGTAGAAGTTAAAGTCGATGAGCCCACACTTATTCGGGCGCGATAGGATCAGCTATGAATATTTTTATTCGGGACGAGCAAGGGTCGCGCAACGCACGCATCAACAAGAAAATTTTTGTTGTTGGCACGAGCCCCGCTCACGACGTTACGGTGGCGGGACCGGCCATGTCCGTGGCGTTTACGCTCATTCAGCGCGCGAACAGTAGTTTTGATTTAATTCCCGGCGATTTTAAGTTGCGTCTCAATGGCAAGCCGATATCCAGCAGCGTGATTGCCGAGGCCGCCGACCGTCTGGAGTGGAATGGCGGAGCTGCGGTGCTCGTAACGGCGGGGGGCGAAGCGGCGACCGAAGCCATGCAGGCCGGCGCTCTGCGCTCGCTGCAGGCACTGCAATCGCTCGCCGCAAATTTGCAAATCAAGGGCGCGCTAGACACGGCGTTGGAACAGATATTGGAGCATTTGCTGCAGGTGTCGGGAGCCGAGGCCTGTCACTTGCTATCGGAAATGGGCGAACGGGGAGAGTGGCAACTTATGGCTTCGCGTTCGGCGCGGCCAGAGGAGCAAAGTCCATCGCGGCAGGAGCTTTTCAGCAATACAATTTTGAAGGAAGCCATCCTTCGCCGCGAACCCGTGTGCGTAGAGAGCCTTATTGGTCATCCGTGGTCGCAGGTAGCCTCGGTCATTGCGTCTAAACTCTTTTCTGTAGCTTGCTTGCCTTTGTGTGTGGACGATCGCATTTTTGGTGCTGTCTATTTATTTACGAGCACTCCCGGGCGCAGTATTCGGCGCGAAACTCTGCCCGAACTGAATTTGTTGCTCTCGCAGGCGGCGCTAATGCTGGCTACCCAATCCGAACTGCGCCGCGCCCGTCGCGAGAACGCGTCGCTGCGTCGCCTGGTGGCGGAATGGCCTTCTAACTTGGTGCTGGGCAATTCCTTGGAGATGCAAGATTTGGCGCGTCGAGTAAGCAAGATTGCGAGCGCCCCCCTAAGTGTTTTGATTCAAGGCGAAACGGGCACGGGTAAAGAGGTCTTGGCCCGCGAGATCCATCGGCAAAGTCCGCGTGCTAAGGGGTCCTTTGTCGCCATCAATTGTGCGGCTATTCCCGAGACGCTTTTAGAGTCTACGCTTTTTGGTCACGAGCGCGGTGCCTTTACGGGAGCCGTGCGCGCACAGGCCGGTAAATTCATGCAGGCAGATGGCGGCACGCTTCTGCTAGATGAAATTGCGGATTTGCCCCTCGATTTGCAGGCCAAGTTGCTGCGCGTGCTGCAAGAAAAAATCGTGGAGCCTGTGGGCGCCACGAAAGGACGCAGTATTGACGTGCGCGTGCTTGCGGCCACGCACCAAGATCTTGAGACGGCGGTGAAGAACGGCAAGTTCCGGCAAGATCTTTACTACCGTTTGAATGGAGCTATTCTGCGCATTCCCGCACTGCGGGATCGGCGCGCGGACATATTGCCCTTGGCCCGGTACTTTTTGCAGAAGATCGATTCACCCCTCACTTTTTCGCGCGAAGCCGAAGTGTTGCTCGAAGGGCATACTTGGCCGGGCAACGTGCGTGAGCTGGAACAAACCGTTTCGCGAGCGGCAATGCTCTGCGAGGGCGATGTTATTCAATCCGCCGATTTGGAATTAGGTTCGCTAACTCCGGCGAACTTCGACGATAAGTTCTTTTGGCAAAATCTCAAGGACGCGCAAAAGACCTTCACCAACGATTACGTCCAAAAAGTTTTGGCTAAGAACCAGGGCAACCGGGCAGCTACGGCTGCGCAGTTGGGCGTGTCGGAGCGCAGTTTGTACCGCATTCTGGCCGGTGACAGCTCTGGCAGTGAGGCCTGACAGAACTGTCAGGTGCAGTGCACGACGAATGAAAACGCCGAATAAAATCAAGGGGCATTCGGGTGGCACGGGTCCTGCTTTAAGGTGCGTATGAAATTTAAAAACACCTTAATCAGTATCGCCCGGGGGCTTTTCGTTTTCAGTGCGTTGGGCGGTCTCGCGTACGGTGCGCGGGCCGCTGTGTATAACCTGTACTTCAATAACAATGAGCAGGGTGACAACAGCACGTCCACTCCTTCGGTCGTCGTAAAGGATGGCAAGGACAAGGACGAAGACGAGACCGACTCTAATACCGAAGAAACCAATAAGCCGGAGGAGAAGAAGGCGGAGGAAGCAAAGCCCGCTCCTCAAGAGCCGGCCGTAACTACCACCGCGGCGCAATCTGCTTTGGCTAGCACCGATTACACGTGGCGAGTTGGATTAACCTTAGGGGGATATTCTTCGGGGGATAGCTCTCGATACTCTTACTCCCCATCGTATCCGAACGGAGCCTATGACTATGCTTACAGTCATGGGGGCTACGCGAGTGTTTCCCTGGGATATTTTCCGGTTCAGAAGTTTGGCATCAATGCTTATGCGCTCTTGGGTATTCCTAAGCAATCGACCTATCGCTATTCCAGCCATTCCGGATATGCCGAAAACAACGATAGTCGCTACGCTTTGGGCGCAGAATTGGAATTCAATCCGCTTCGCTTTAAGTCGGGACAGGGACATGAGGTCCTGGAACTGGGGTTAACTCTGGGCGCGTCGAGTCTCATGCATGACGAAGGCGGGTGGACGGATCTGATGCATCTTGGACTTCGCGGAGCCTATAATTTTTCGAGTGGCTGGGGATTGGTGGGCATTTGGCGCATAAGTCCCATGTACCAATCGTTTGATATGGGCATTAACTTTCTTTTTTGAGCTGATTAATTTCAGAGGATGATGACATGAAGAAAATTTGGAATCAAAAAAACCTAATCTGGCACCTCAGCGTGGGCTGCCTAGTAGCCCTTTCGGCATGCAATTCCGACTGGGATCATTTGATCGGTAAACGGACGGATGACTATGGCGCTCGGACGCCCTATGTGCCCCAGGACACCACGCCGTCCGAAAACAATAAATGCAGTCTCGATGCTAAGGGTACCCCCGTGCTTGGTAAAGTTGAAGATCAAGCGGCCGCCCCCTCCAATGTAAGTGCCGATGAGTGCGGTGATCCGCGCGAGTCCTTCAAGTGGGTAGACATGACTCCCGTGGATGGAAAAACTTTACGCGTGGCCTTCGATGTGTTGCGCCAGAAGCAAGTGGGTTATGCGTCCATTGAAAAACTTAGTTATCGTAATGTGAGCACGGGGGGGACTTTGAGCTTCAAGTGCCAGCCGAGCACCTATGGCTACGCAGGCGTTATGGACTGCACCGTGCAATGCTTGACTCCATCCGATGCGTCCAAAGTTTGCCTTCCGCAGAACTACACGAACTACGCCATCGCGAGCGACGACGACGGGCACTACGTGCTGAGCGAAATTGTTATTACCAGTGTGCCATTTGCAGGTGCGAGTGCCAACGCTTGTAGCGCGCCACAGTCTGGAATCGTGCGAGTTGATTTTTCGTCGACCGATGGTGGTGACTCGAGCTGTGACAACATTTCGCGCGCCCGAAGTGTGAGCGGGTTTAAATTCCCCAGCCTCAATAGCGTTTCGGTTCCGCACTCTAACTAAATCTAGATCTCTTAATAGGAGCTATTTATGAAATATTTAATGCGTCCTTTGCTCATTCTTCTTGGCATGATCGGTATGGTCAGTGTGGCCGGTGCGGCCGTTTACAACATGTACTTTAACAACGTTGAACAGGGCGACAACAGCACGGCTACGCCCTCGGTGACCGTTCATAAAACAGAAGAGGGTACCAAGGTCACCAAAACGAGTGGCGACGGCACCGTGGCCTCGCCCGTGGTGGAAAATCCTGCTCCTGCTCCCGCGCCGGTTGCTGCACCCGTTGCGGCAGAGGCTACCAGCGTGGCCGCAGCACCGCGTGCCGTTGATAGCGGTCTCAAGTGGCGCTTTTCGCTGAACGGCGGCCGGTCCTACAATAGTGGTGGTTGGGCAAGTTCTGGCAAGAGCATTGCCCTGAACTTGGGTTACTTTCCGTTGCCGTACTTGGGCTTTAACGTTTGGGGTGGGCATACTTTCTTGCATACCGGCGACCGCTGGGCCGAAGGCGGCGCTGAGATCGAAGTTGATCCCGTCAAGCTGAACCTGTTTGGCTTTACGGACTCGGTCGAGGTGGGCGTGATGGCTGGACTTTCGAATCTGGGTCGTAGCCCGGACAACTACGTTTCTCTCTATGCCGGTGCACGCGTAGCCCTGAACTTTGCTTCGCGTTGGAACATCAACGTTACCGGCCGGGGTAACTACGGTTTCTACACGGTGGATGCGGGGCTCGGTTACCGCTTCTAGTCCTTTTCCCTTTCGGGACGTTCCTTGTATAGTGGCAACATGCACAAGGGACGTCTCGAAGCCTTCAGTGATGGCGTGATTGCCATTATCCTTACCATCATGGTGCTGGAGCTACGTCCTCCCCATGGCGGGGATCTGGCGGCCTTGCAGCCGCTCATTCCAACTGTCCTTAGTTACATTTTAAGTTTTGTCTTCATCGGTATTTACTGGACGAATCACCATCACCTCCTCATGGCTGCTCAGCGCGTGACGGGCTCGACGCTCTGGGCGAATCTCCATTTACTTTTTTGGCTATCACTTATTCCGTTTGTGACTGCTTGGATGGGAGAGAATCATTTTTCGGGCTGGCCGGTGGCGTTGTACGGAGTGAATCTGCTGATGTGCGGAGTGGCCTATTCCATTCTTACTCGGGTCCTTATGATTCATCACGAACGCGATTCCATGTTGGCTCGTGCTATTGGGATCGATTTCAAAGGAAATGTTTCGGTGTTCATGTATCTTGCGGCCGTGGGTTTGGCCTTTGTGCATGCGGGTATTTCTTTGGCCGTTTACGTTGCAGTAGCCGTAATGTGGTTGGTGCCGGATCGGCGAATTGAAAAGGTCTTTTCGGTCAAGTGAGCACGCGCATTGTTCACTGTGAAGATGCTTTAGCTTGGCTTGGAGTTGAGCGCGATTTTTCGGGCTGTTCGTTTGTTAGTTCCTTGCCGGATATTTCTGAATTCCACGGATATGGACTTGGTGAGTGGAAAGCTTGGTTTTTACGTACCGCCGAACTAATCTTGTCGCGTTGCTCGCCCACGGGAGTCACGATTTTTTATCAGTCAGATATTCGTTACGGTGGTACGTGGGTAGATAAAGGTTACTTGTGCCAGAAGGCAGCTGAAAAATTGGGGCAGGAGCTGCTTTGGCATAAAATTGCTTGTCGTTCTCCTGCTGGTAGGCCCACGCACTTTCGGCCGGCGTACTCGCACATTCTTTGCTTTTCTCGGGAACGGAGATTGACGGATTCTGCCCTTGCGACCGTTGATGTGTTGCCGGCCGTGGGTGATAAGACCTGGGAGCGAGGGATGGGATTAGATGCCTGCAAAATTATTGCTCGGTTCGTGGCGGAACAGACGGATTCGCACACCATTGTGAATCCATTTTGTGGCGAAGGTGGCATGTTGGCAGCTGCGAATGCAGTGGGGCTCCATGCAATTGGAGTTGAGCGAAGCGCAAAGCGCGCGGAGCGCTCTCGTCGACAGCGTTTGCGTGCGGATGGGAAGGGATGGGAATCCGCGGTTTAAACTTCGGATAGAGTCTTGCAGAAATGCTTTTGAGTGCCCATAGGGCTGCATCCGTGGATGCGAAAAAGATTAATCATGTGAGTATTAGATATTTCCGCTGACCCTACGTAGTGCCTAACTCCTATTTTTTTTAGTGTATTTAGGCCCATGGCGTGCAGCATTTTGCCAATGCCTCGACTGCGAAGTTCGGGAACCACGCCTATGAACAGCAGCGTGCCTTTGTTCGTGTCATCTTCGTAAACGTGCGAGCAAACGACGCCCGCGGGTCGATTTTCAAGGTGCGCCAGCAGCCAGAGGTCCGGGTTAGAGGCTACTCCGCTCTGGTTGTGGATAAATTCGATATTTTGGCGAGGGTGAATGAATCTCCCTGGTCGGTTGCTGTTCGGAAGGATTTGTTCGAGAACGCGAATAAATAAATCATCGTCAGCGGTCAGGAGAGATTGGTACTCAAGATGGTCTTTGTAGGGGGCTTTCCATCCCGTCAGATCGCGACCTAAGTAGATTTTGTCCGGGCTAGGCAAAAAACCATAACGAGACAGTTCCGAGCAAAAGTCTATGTCATCCGGACGATCCCATACCAGAGCTTCGATACTGCTGATCTCGAAATCGCTCTGCCATCGGCGCATCATTTGAGCAAGTTGCTCTAATCCCTGCTCGTTGTAGGTGATTTCCCTCCAATCGGCTGTTTTTCCTTTGAGCGTGATGCCGATTTGCATGCAAATATAGTTACCGCAGGAGGTCATGTTTATGGAATTTGATTTAGGTCAAATTGGGGCAACGCATTCAGGATTTTTGTAAAAAATTAACGGTGGTGTGGAGGATCCCTCGGTTACGCTTACGAGTGGGAGATTCTATGCGTTCTTGTTTGCAAGTAATCTTTGTGCCGTTAACTGCCGACTTTGAACCGGATGACGGAACGGTTAAGTTGGCCTTGAAGAACTGGAACAATTCGGACCTCAAAACAATTCCTCAGGATAAAATCATGGGCTGTGCTTCGGGGACCCGTGGAAGCGACAGCGAAGTGGCGGGGCCTTGTGTTCAGGATCGGCCGCCGGGAACGGCGGGCACCTGCTACGATCGCACGCCACTGAAGCCCAACGGCACTCCGGATACATCGAAAGCCGGATGGTTTCAGGCCTCCAAGGGGGCGGTGTGTATTGCAAGGCAGGCATCTACATTCCTGCAGATTTAGCTTTTGGAATTTTAATCGAGTACGAGGCGAATGGCGTCCAGACGCGGATAGGCAGCCTGGAGGGCGACCGTCGTTGCGGCTTGTCGTTTGATGTAAACAGAGATTTCTTCGGCTCGCACACTGGGGTTTACGCGGCTCAGTTCCTCCAGGCGGGCACGCTCTTGGCTCATGCGTGACTGAGCTATGGTCATTGCGGTTTGAATGAGCTGTTTGGCTTTGCGTTCCGCGAGTTGTGTGGCGGCTTCAGTCCAGCGCGGAAGCGTCTGCGTGTACTGAAGTGCGAGTTGGCGTTGCACGTCTTCGGGTAAGGGGACCCAAGTTGTGTCGAGTTCTTCGCTAGCATCGCGCGCGGTTTCGAGGAGTGTTGGTTCGCCGCGATCATCGGCAACGACCTCTAAAACCGTCACTGGTAGGTAACGCTCGATTTCCAGTTGGGCGGGGGCGGTGGCTTGAAGCACAAATAGAAATTCAATTTGTCGCTTACGGCCACGTCGGGAACGAGCAGCGATGCTAACCCGGCCTTCGTCGGCCTCGAGCAGCAGCGACAGCGCTCCCTTAACCATGGGGTGGTCCTGATTGAGCAGGCGCAGGTCCTCACGGGCCAGCGCCATGCCGCGATCGTAGGTGGCTAGTAGCTCCGATCCCGGAGGCAATTCCGGAAAGCTATCCACGAAGGTTAGCGAGTGTGCGCTGAGTTTGAGTGTGCCGTGAGAGTCGAACTCCTCCGCCTCCACGCCGTAGTGGTCGAACATGGCTTCCATGTAGTCGCGTACGAAGGGGTCGCGGTCGATTTGTTCAATGCGGCGTTTGAGCTTTTCACCGAGTGGGGCATTAAAGGAGTTGAGATCAATGAGAGTGTCTACGCTTTCGCGATTCAGTCGTTCGATGCGTTCTACTTCGCGCTGCGTGTGCTCGATGAGCAGATCCAGTTGGGCTTCGCGAAGAGCAGCAGCGCTTTTAGAATTGTCATAGAGTGCAGCGCAGGCGTCGAGTTCGGTGCGTAGCGATTCTAGCAGGGCAGCGCCACCGTTCCATGCGCGCTCGAAGGATTTAAGTCCGCGGTGGTACCACTCAAAATAAACTTGCTCGGCGGTATCTAAAAACCAGGGCACGTAAATTTCGATGGTGTTTTTTTGCCCAATGCGATCGAGCCGGCCAATGCGCTGCTCGAGCAAGTCGGGGTGGGTGGGTAGGTCAAAGAGCACTAGCTTGCTGGCGAACTGAAAGTTGCGGCCTTCGCCGCCAATTTCGCTGGAGATAAGAATTTGCGCGCCCCGGGGTTCAGCAAACCAGGCAGCCTGCCGATCGCGCTCGACGATGTCCATTTTTTCGTGGAAAAGTGCGCGCTTAATTTGAGTGTGTTTTTCTAGGGCGCGGTCAATTTTGGTAACGAGCTGTGAGCTAGCGCAGAGGAGCAAAACTTTTTCCTCGGGAGCCAGCTGGGCAAGGAGTCCGGCTAACCACGCAATGCGCGCCTCGAAGGTTGCTGGCTCTAAGGGCACCGAATGCAAACGCCGCGGAGGAAAGCCCTGGAGTCGCTCGCGGCGATTGCGCATGAGCACGCGCCCCGTTCCGTGCCGGTCGATGAGCGCGCGCAGCAGATGATCGGGCCCTTGCTGGGGAATTTCGTCGATAGCGCGGAGCACATCCTGGTCGTTTGCAAATTTTGTTTTGAGCTCGGTGGTTAGCTCGATGCTTTGCTCGCCTTCAAAAACACGGCGGGCCAGTTGTGCGGTTGAACGCAGCGCTACGCTTTCCTGCTGGAAGGATTCGAAGCTAGCAAAGCGCTGCGGGTCCACGAGGTGCAGCAATCCAAACTGGGTTTCGAGTCCTTGCTGCCGCGGTGTGGCCGTAAGCAGAAGTAATCCGCGGGAGCGCTCGCTTAATTTACGCACGACCTCCCACTCCGCACTGGGCGCCGAGACGTTCCAGCTAAGGTGGTGGGCTTCGTCGACAATGAGCAAGTCCCAGGGTTCCGCGAGGGCAAGCTCCAGCCAGTGCTCATCGCTCAGTAAAAATTCTACGGACGAAATATTTTTTTGTGCCGAGACAAAGTCTAAATCCGAATCTTCTTTGTCGCCGTCCGAATCCACCACGCTGAAGAGCTCGCTAAAGCGGCGGTACAGCTCCGAGAGCCACTGGTGCTTGAGCGGGCGGGGCGCCAGCACGAGCACGCGCGTGGCCCGGTCTAGGGCCCGCAATGTAGAAAAGATAAGCCCCGCTTCGATGGTTTTGCCCAGACCGACTTCGTCGGAGAGCAGCACGCGGGGCCATTCGCGCTTAGAGACCTGGTGCGCAATGTAAAGCTGGTGGGGCAGGAGCGAAACGCGCGCACCCACCAGGCCGCGGAGGTCGGGATCCAAACTGCGGCCCAGTAGCTCCCATCCGGCGCAGCGCAAGTCGTAAGTGCGGGGTTCGCTCCAGGGACCGGTGAGGAAGCGATCCGCCAGGCCTTGGTCGGGGGGCAAATCGCTCAGGTCGCTTTCAAGGATGCTGTGGGTGCCACCTTCGTACCGGAGTAGGCCGCGTTCGGTGCTGACCCGTTCCACGACAAAGCTATGGCCTTGGCGCGTGACGGCTTTTTGCCCGGCGTGGAGCTGAACCCGTTTGAGAGCCGGCGAATTAGCCGCATAGCGCCGCTTAACTCCGGCGGACCCAAAAGCAACGTCCACCGTGCGGCCTTCCATTTTTAGAACCGTGCCAACACCCAGTTCGGGTTCGGTTTGGGCCACCACTCTTTGTCCGCTCGTCCACATGCGCGTGAATGATGATGCGGTGAATTCCAGGCGAAGGCAAAGGAATTCTGGGTCTGTATATACAATGAGTATCCCGCTAAGATTGCCCGAATGTACCCAAAGGATTTAGTGGTGCGCGTGGCCGAAGCAGGTGACGGCGGTGCGCTAGCTGGGCTGCGCGCCGGAGTGCTGGACGGTGGTGACGTATCTGTCCTTACGGAACGCTTCGAGCGCGAACTCCATCGGCAATCGACCGCTAAGAAGTCCAAACTTTGGATTGCCGAGCTCAATCGGCGTCCGGTTGCTTACGCCCGTATTCAGCGCTGCGATGTAGAGGACGGCATGAATCTTTACGACACTCTTTGTCCGCTGCCGGAGGGCTGGTACTTGCGGGGCCTCGTGGTGGCGACCGAGGCGCGCCGCTCCGGTGTGGCCACCGAGTTAACGCGAATTCGTTTGGAGGCTCTGCGCGAGCTGACCACGCAATGTTACTGCTTCTTGGATTGGGCCGAGAAAGAAAGCTTGCCCCTCTACCTGCGCTTTGGATTTGGCGAAATATCCCGCGACTGGAAATTCGCCGATCCGCAGCGGACCGACTCCGGCCTGCTCCTGAGCGCCAAACTAATCTAGCGCGCTAGCTTTTGGGCTTGGAGCTCGATGTACTCGTCGTAGGTGATGTACTTGTCGTACACGAGGCCGACGTCGATTTCGACGATGCGGTTGGCCACGGTCTGCACGAGCTCGTGGTCGTGCGAGGTAAAGAGCATGGTGCCCTTGTAGCGTTGCAGTCCGTCGTTCAGGGCGCTTACGGATTCGAGGTCCAAGTGACTCGTGGGTTCGTCCAGCATGAGGAAGTTGGGCTGGCTGAGCATGAGTTTAGAGAGCACGCAGCGCACGCGTTCGCCCCCGGAGAGCACGTTGGTTTTTTTCATGGCCTCATCGCGAGTGAAAAGCATTTTACCCAGAAAGCCGCGCAGGAAGGACTCGTCCGGATCGGGCGAGTACTGCTGCAGCCATTCAATAAGGCTGAGGGCCTTTTCGTCGAAGTAGCTGGAGTTGTCGCGCGGGAAGTACCCCGGAGTGATCGTGCCGCCAAAGCTAAAGGTTCCGGCATCGGCGGCCAGTTCGCCATTCAAAATTTTAAAGAGGGTCGTGATGGCCACGTCGTTTTTGCCGACGAGGGCGATTTTGTCGCCCTTCTTCACCGTAAGATTGATGTCTTTGAGCAGCTGTTCGCCGTCGATGGTTTTGCTGAGGCCCTCGATAAAGAGAATCTCTTTGCCGGCTTCGCGCTTTTGCTCGAAGCCCACGAAGGGCTGGCGGCGCGAGGACACAGGCAGTTGCGAGAGGTCCAGCTTTTCAAGCTGCTTCTGGCGCGAGGTGGCTTGCTTAGATTTAGACGCGTTGGCGCTGAAGCGAGCAATAAAACTCTTCAGTTCCTCGGCCTTTTCGGTGTTGCGTTTGTTTTCGTCGGCGCGCAGGCGCTGGGCAAGTTCGGAGGATTGCTTCCAAAACTCATAGTTGCCCGTGTAGGCGGTGATCTTGCCAAAGTCCACGTCCGCAATGTGCGTGCACACCTTGTTCATAAAATGACGGTCGTGCGAAACCACGATGACCGTGTTCTCGAAATTCAGCAAAAAGTTTTCGAGCCAGCGAATGGCGTAAATGTCCAAGTGGTTCGTAGGTTCGTCCAGGAGCAGCACGCTAGGGTTTCCGAAGAGGGCTTGGGCCAGCAGGACTTTTACTTTTTCTCCCCCCGTAAGCTCCTTCATGAGCTTGGTGTGGTACTCGGTGCTGATGCCTAGGCCTGCGAGCATAAGGGCGGCGTCGGATTCGGCTTCCCAACCGTTGAGCTCGGCAAACTGCGTTTCGAGTTCGGAGGCGCGGTTACCGTCGGCCTCGGAGAAGTCGGCTTTGGCGTAAAGAGCGTCTTTTTCTTGCATCACGGCGTACAGGCGCTCGTTGCCCATGACCACGGTGGTGAGCACGGGAATGTCGTCGTAAGCGAAGTGGTCCTGACGAAGAATGCCGAGCGTGTCGCCTTCGGACATGTGCACTTCACCCTTGCTGGGTTCGAGTGCGCCGGAGAGCACCTTCAGAAAAGTCGATTTGCCGGCGCCGTTAGCACCAATTAAGCCGTAGCAATTGCCCGGCAGGAACTTGATGTTTACGTCTTCGAAAAGTTTTTGGCTGCCAAAGTAAACGCTAACGTCGGTAGTGCTAATCACGGAGGGGGATTTAACCTAAGCCGCGCAGTGCACAAACAACAATCGTTGCGTTTTCTTTAACTTATATTCATATGGCCGGAGTCGGGCGGGGTGTACCGTTTTCCTATGTGCTCAAGCACACATGGAGGAGAACTAATCATGAACTTTAAAAACAAAATCATCGCCACTTTTGGTGCGCTTTCGCTTTCCGGTATGACCCCCGCTCTGGCGGCCAGCTTTGCACCTCCGGGACCCGATTCGCCCACTCGTGCGGCAACCCTTATTCGTTTTGACGCGGAACATCCGTCCCTTAAGAATGTGGACAAGGGTAGCTTACTGATTGCGGACCATGCTCAGGTCCCGGCGATGCGTCTGGAGCTGGAAGATACCAGCATGAGCGAAAGCAGTAGCGGGCGGTTGCATCGCACCTTGGACTTGCCAATTGTGAGCGATCAGTTAGATAGCTGCAACGTACGCGTTATTCTGGCCGAGCGTGATTTACGGGCAGTGGATGGAACAAAAATGGAAATTCGAGTGCGTGATTTTACGCAGGCAACTTGCGAAGTTTATGCACGCGACAATGTTCAAGTGGAATACGTAACGACGGAGTCCGTGGCGAACTCGGCCGACCAGCAACAAAGCTCGTACTTTGGTGCTAACGAGATCTCCGAAATCTTTTATTAATTTATTAGGCTAGGTATTCGAATCCGGCCTTAATGAAGCCGTCTTTGAGCGGCGCGACCCAAGCGACTCGGGCGGGGAGTTCCGGCAGCTCCCCCGCTTTGACCTGGCAAAACATTCCCGTCCGCAGTCCGGTCGTACTCTGCAGAATCAAACTGCATCCCCGGTAACATTCATCGCGAACCACGGATAAGAAGGGCTCGTTTTGCTTCGTGTGTAGGCGTACTTTGGCCACGGTGAGGGTTTCGGGCTGGAAGCGGATGTTGGCGCGTTTTCTCATAGCTTAGGGCTTATCGGCTAGGCCCTGGTTTTCCATGATATTAACGGGTTAGTGGCGCAATTCTTCTTTTAAAAATAACTATTTGCTGCGGCGCGGCTATAGGGTATAAGGCCCACGTGGAATCTTTCAACGAACTTACCCTCAGCCCCGCTCTCCAACGTGCCATCGCTGAACTCGGTTACGAAAAGCCGAGTCCTATTCAAGCGCAGGCGCTGCCGATGTTGCTTGGGGTGGACACCGACTTCTTAGGACTCGCGGCAACGGGCACCGGTAAAACGGCGGCCTTTAGCATTCCCATGCTGGAGCGAATTGATCCGAGCAAGAAGGGCGTGCAAGCCCTGGTGCTTTGCCCGACGCGCGAACTTGCGCTGCAGGTGGCAGGGCAAATCAATCTGCTCGGCAAGTACAAGGGCATTCGCACCGTGGCCGTGTACGGTGGCTCGAGCTTTGGCGATCAAGTGTACGGCCTCAAGCAAGGCGCTTCGGTTGTGGTGGGAACGCCGGGCCGCGTGATCGATCACTTGGATCGCGGCACGCTCGTGCTGAGTGGTCTGCGCACCGTTATTTTGGACGAAGCCGACGAGATGATCTCGATGGGCTTCAAAGATGAACTCGAAAAAATTCTTCAAACCGTGCCCCGCGAAGAGAGCAACATTTGGCTCTTCTCGGCGACCATGAGCTTTGACGTGCGCCGCGTGGCCGACAACTATCTGCGTTCGCCGCGCCAGGTGCAGGTGAACCGTAAAGAAATGCTCCCCGAGAACGTAGAGCAGCTCTATTATGTTGCGGCCGAACACAATAAGCCCGAAATTCTTTGCAAGCTCATCGATGCGGCTAGCGATTTTTACGGTCTCATTTTTTGCCAAACCAAAGTGCTCGTGGCCGACTTGGCTCAGTACCTGAGCGATCGCGGTTACAAGGTTGATTCCCTGCACGGTGATAAAGATCAGCGCAGTCGCGAGCGCACCATGCAGCTCTTCCGCGAGCGTAAAGTGCAAATGCTTATTTGCACGGACGTTGCGGCGCGCGGGTTGGACGTGAAGGACATCACGCACGTGGTGAACTACTCGATTCCCCGCGAACTCGACAGCTACGTGCATCGCATTGGCCGCACTGCCCGCAGCGGTAAGTCGGGCGTGGCCATGAGCTTAGTAACGCCGGCTAACCGCCGCATCATTGAGCGTATTGAGCACATGACAAAGAGTCGCATGATTCAGGGCAAGATTCCCTCCAGCAAGGACGTGGGCATTAAGAAGGCTTCGGCCATTCTGCCGCGTTTCCTGGAGCAACCTAACTTTGCGCGCGCCATGGAACTGATGGATCCCGAGTGGGTTAAAACCGTAAGCGAAATGCCGGCCAACGAAATCGTGGGCCGCTTCTTGGCCATGATGTTGCCGGATGTGCTGGCGATGCCCGAAAAGAATTTGCTGGGTCGTCCCGCGCAAAATTCGGCTCCGCGTCCGCAGCAGCAGCGCGACGATTCGCGCCCGCGTCCGCGTTTCCGCCGCGACGATCGCCGCGAAGGTGGCGATGATCGCCGTGCTCACGGAAGTGGCTACCACCGCTTCAACGACGACCGCGAGCCCGCTCCCCGCAGCAACGGCCCGCGCGGTCCGTGGAAGAGCCCCGCTCGTTACTAAAAGTGCGTAACAAAATGACCGGGACCTTTGTCGCTCCCGCGTCGCATACCTTGTATGGCCTCCTTGGTCGCTTCGCGGCCGCGCCCATTTTGTTGCGCACTCTAAATTATTTTTGGACGTCGACTTTAGAGGGGCGCTGACATTCGTTCAGCACCATTCGGAGGTCGGCGTCTTCGCGTGCCATCTCCAAGAATAAATTCCGTTTGCAGTCGCTGAAGCCCTGAATCAGGGGCATGTGACCGGCCCCCGTGGAGCTTACGAAAGTGCTCTGGGCGGCACGCCGCTGGTGCTCGAAGTGATAGCGGGCCTGCTCCATCGTGGTGGAGGGATCGTCGGTGGAGTTAAAGTAAAAGAGCCGCGCCTGCAGCGGAAACTGGGCCGAATCGAAGGGTTGGCTCATGGGGCCCCATCCGCGGCAGTCCTGCTCGCTGCCATCGTCGTCGCGAATCAAATCCATTTGCCCGCGCGCAAAGTGCATTTTCTTTTGTCCCACCGGAAGCAATTCACGGCAGGCCACACTCTTAAAAACTCGGCCATCCGGAGTGGGTGCTTCAATATGGTCCAAAATCCACCGCTGGCTATCGCGTTCGGCCTTGTCACGGGGGGCGAGAAGGATGTTGTAGTCGTGGGCGGCGGTTTCGGTGCCTTGGTAAAGGCGCTGCATGACGTAGTTAATCCAGTTCTTCATGGGCATGCCAAAGGGCACGTCTTGCTGAGCGAGTGCGCGTTGAGCTTCGGGCCTTAACGTGGAGCGAATTTGATTCCATTGATCTGCAAATCCCACGTTCATGGCGTCGGGCGCGAAGTATTTCCCTAGCACGCCTTCGAAAAGTACAAAGTCCGGCCCTTGGCGGAGCGTGTGTTCTGCCAGGTACGCGGCGACCGTGGCCAGTTCGGTGCCATAGGAGTGACCGTAAAAAGCGTAGTGATTTAACTTCAGAGCGTGCACAGCGCTGACGATGTCAGCTGCGAAGTAAGCGGTGGAGAGGGCGTCGTTGGGGATGGTGTTTTCGTCGAAGTCATTGCAGCCGGCGCCGCGGGGGTCGGTCGTTACGAGGCCAAATTCGTGGGGCACACCGAGCCAGTCCCGATAGTCTTGATTGATGGAGCTGCCGCCGGGGCCACCCGGGAGATGCACGATGACCGGAAGCGAGGGGTCGGTGCCGGGCTGGTAGGCGAAGGTGTAAGTAAAGTTTGGAGAGTTCTTATGGTCCGGATAAACGGGAACTTGGATTTGGTAGGTGCCTTCCGTGTGGCAGGCGTTGGAGTCGGCAATGTGGCTGGCATGAACGCTGGTGGTGGCGAAGAGGGAGCATCCTAGGAGCGCTGCATGCAGGCACGTTGACATCTCCACACTTCACCGGATTTTTGGAAATTTGTCATCTATACTTGGGCACTATGAGGCTGGTTCAAAAGTGCTTTTGCGATAGCGGCAAATTGTTCGCGGAGTGTTGCGAGCCGATGCTCAATCGTACTTTGCCGGCGCCTTCGGCCGAAGCGCTGATGCGCTCGCGCTATACCGCTTTTTGTTTGAAAGATTTGGACTACATTTGGGACACGACCGATCCGGAGACTCGGCCGCACTTCGACCGCGCCGCGAATCGCGAGTGGGCCGAGAAGGCCGAGTTCACACGCCTGCAAATTTTGCACAGCACGGAGAAGGGTGCTGAAGGACTCGTTGAATTCAAAGCTCACTTTAATATGGGTGGAGAGAGCCACGTGCACCACGAGTTTTCGGTTTTCCGCAGGGAAGGCGGGCGTTGGTATTTTTCGGAAGGTAGGGCAGGCTAACATGGATTTTTTTGAGGCCATTCGCAGTCGGCGGAGCGTTCGTAAGTACACCGCTAAACCCGTGCCACGCGAAGTGGTCCAGCGTGCACTGGATGCCGCTTTGCTAGCGCCGAACTCGTCCAACATGCAAACCTGGCAGTTTTATTGGGTTCGCAATGCCGCCAAGAAGCAAAAGTTGGTTGAAGCTTGTTTTGGTCAGAGCGCAGCGGCCACGGCGCAGGAGTTGGTGGCCATTGTAGCTGCCCCGCGCGTGTGGCGCCGAAATCAGCAGGAAATGCTTCGTCATCTGCGCGAGACCAAAGCCGCCAAGCGAATGTTTCAGTATTACGGCCAGCTCATTCCCTTTTTGTATGGTTACCAGTGGCTCGCACCCGTAAAATGGCTTCTGTTTAACGTGCTGGGTTTGTTTAAGCCGATGGCGCGCACTCCGTGGTCGCGGCGCGATCGACAGGAAGTGGCCGTCAAATCGGCTGCGCTAGCCGCCGAAAATTTCATGCTCGCCATCGCGGCGCAGGGCTTTGCAAGCTGTCCTATGGAGGGCTTCGATGAAAGTCGGGTCAAAAAAATTCTGGACCTCCGCTGCGGCGATCGCGTGGTCATGATTTGTTCGGTGGGCGAGGCCGACCCCGCAGGAATTTGGGGTCCTCAGCTGCGCTTCGATAAATCTTGGTTCGTGCATGAGCTTGTTTGAGGGGCATCCCTTTGCGGATTGGTCCGTAGAACCCTGCGAGCCGCCCCGCTGGGCACGGGGTGGGCACCGTCAAACTATTCTGGGGCATTTGCTGCCTTCGCCTAAATTGGATTCTCTCGGCGTGCACACCGAAATTTTGCTCAATGATGGCGATCGCTTAGTCAGTTTTTGGCTCGAGGGCGCGAGCTCTACGGTCGTTTATCTTTTTCATGGCCTTTCGGGGTCTACGGATTCTACTTATATGCAGCGCACAGCGCGCCTGGCGCACGAGCTCGGGCATAGCGTGTTGTTGGTGAATCATCGGGGGGCGGGGGCGGGCTTCGGCTTGGCTCGGCAAACGCAGCACTCGGGCCGGGCCGAAGATTTAGCGGCGGCCATCAAATGGGGGCGAGATCGGGCTCCCGATAAGCTCCACTTGGCCATTGGTTTTTCCCTGAGCGCGAATGCTTTGCTACTTTTGTTGTCGGGCCGGCGTGGCGACGTGTATCCCGATCGTGCCGTGGCCGTGAATGCTCCTATTAATTTGGAGCGCACGGCCCAAAATTTATCGCGTGGACTTAACCGCATTTACGACGAACGTTTTTTGCGCGATTGCGTGCGGGACATGCGCTTGCGGCACCGCCTGGGCATGCTGCCCGGTTATAGTGAGCTACCTAAGGTTCGCACCCTGTTTGAGTTTGATGCGGCCTTCACGGCGCCGCTCAATGGATTTGCGAGCCGCGAGGATTACTATACGACCTGTTCAACAAAAGATTTATTAGCGGACATTACGGTGCCTACACTCGTATTAACGGCACGCGATGATCCCTTTGTACACGTAGCCGATTACGAAGCCGCCAGAGTCTCGCCCGCGGTGCGCTTGCACATCGAAGCCACCGGTGGCCACATGGGGTATTTGGCCTACGATAAGCGCACAAGGCAGTTGGATCGTTGGTTGGATCGCGCGCTACGGCGCGCTCTTCCGGGAGGGGTGTGAATCGTGGCGAGCAAGCGTAGTCCCAGTGTGATGTTTATTTTGGGCACTATTTTGCTAGATGCCATCGGGGTGGGACTCATTATTCCTACTTTACCGGACGTGATTCGTCGCTTCAGCGCCGATCCGGTTTTTGTGAATGAGTACTTTGGCTACTTTATTTCCGTGTACGCACTGATGCAGTTCGTGGCGTCGCCGGTGCTGGGATCGTTATCGGATCGCTTCGGACGCAGAATTATTTTGCTTTGTTCGCTCCTGGGTGCGGGACTGGATTACTTGCTCATGGCTCTGGCGCCGAATCTGGGATGGCTCTTTGTGGGGCGTGTGGTGTCGGGCTTAACGGGGGCCAGCATGACCGTGGCCAGTTCCTACATGGCCGATATTTCGAACGACTCCAATCGTTCCACTAATTTTGGTTTGATTGGTGCCGGATGGGGAATGGGTTTTATTTTGGGGCCCATGCTGGGGGGTTGGTTGGGTTCGTACGGATCGCACGTGCCCTTCTATGGTGCAGCGGTCCTAAATATTTTGAACTTTGTATTTGGCCTCTTTGTTTTGCCTGAATCTTTGCCACCCGCAAAGCGGCGCGCTTTTACTGGGGCTCGGTTGAATCCTCTTGCTTCGCTCCGAAAAATTTTGAGTCCCTCGCCGCCCATGTGGCTCATCTGGATTTACTTGTTGTTGCTCCTTGCGGGGCAGTCCCATCCCAGCATTTGGACTCTCTACACCCAGCACAAGTTTGGTTGGACTTCGGTGCAGGTGGGTTTGTCGCTGTCCTTCGTGGGGCTTTCGATTGGTTTGGTGCAGGGTGGGCTCACGCGCGTGATTATTCCAAAATTGGGCGAAGCACGTTCGGTGCACTGGGGTTTTTACTTTTACATTGTGGGCTTTTTGTTGTTCGCCTTCGCTACGCAGGGATGGATGATGTACGCGGTGATGGGCTTGTTTGCGCTGACGGGAATTTCGCCGCCGGCGCTGCAGTCGCTCATTTCGCGTGACGCGCCGCCAGAGGAGCAAGGCGAGTTGCAGGGAAGCCTCATGTCGATTGCAAGCCTAACGGCCATCGTGGGGCCGCTCTTGTATACATCGCTTTTTGCACGCTTCACGCGCCCGGACGCTTCGATTTATTTCCCGGGAGTTGCCTACTTGGTGGCGGCGATCATTAGCGCCTTGGCCCTGACGCTGTGGCATTTTCGTAGAAAAACCACTGCGCCAGAGCCAGCCAAGATCTGAAACTTAAACTTCTTTTTCTAGATCGCAACCCGTGGAGTTGTACTCGGGATAATCCGTTGCGGTGCCGCCTTCGGGAGTGATGGAAACGCCCGAATCGGTTGAAGCACCGAAGGTGATGGTCGAGGTTGAGGCGGCCGTAGTGGCCGTATCGCTCGAGAAGTACTTGACCGTGATGGTGCCGGAAGTCGGCAAGCACGGCGTGCTGGAGGTCATGTCGTACACCACATCCGTGTAGGCCGATTCGACGCGGTCGACCCCAGTGCGCGTGGCCGTTACGGTGCCCGAGCTAATCGTTTTTGTTTTGAGCGCATAAGGTGCCGTGGAGGCGCGCACTACCGTTACAGATAGCGGAGTGCTATCGGCAATCGTGACGGTGGAATTAACTGTAGAGGTTGTTCCATCAGCGTTCGTTACGGTGGCCGTACGAGTCACGTCCGATGTGACTGTTTTGGTGCGCGATACGGTTGAACCAGATGTTCCCGAGCCCGTAGCCCAAGTTACGGTGCGGGTGCCCTTGGCGGTAAAATTGTTAGTCTTAACCACCGAGGCGCCGGAAGAGGTGACCGTGACGGTGCGCGAGGCATTGCGAGTGCGGTCGACCGTCTGCGTAACTTTTAAGCCGTTCACGATGGAATCGTTGGCCCAGTTAAAGAGAACTCGCGTGGCGCCGGCGTTGCACGCAATCGTTTGCGTTGAGGGGGGCGTCCAAACGCGGGAGAGCGTGCCGGTTTCGGTGATTTCCGAAGAGACGCTTACTTTCGGACGAGTCAGAGAAATCGTTTGCGAGCCGGAGAAAGTAATTCCTACGGTGACCGCCGTGCCGGCCGATCCGCCGCCGGAGCAGGTTCGGGTGGTGCTAAGCGAGGATGGAGCGTAGGCCTCAGTGTACTCAGCCGCGAAGGATGACGAAGTGGACGAATCGTCGGCAATGCCGTCGGCGACTTCTTGCGCGGAGTCCGCGGCGATGGCGCTCGTGGTGTTACTGTCGGAAGTGGTGGACGATTTTTTGCTACATCCTCCAATGAACAACAGCGCTGAGCTAACGCCGAAGAGCAGAGACGTCTTAGTAAAAATGTTTTGGTTCATTTGATGACCCTCCTTAGGTCGCGAAGAAATTATTCTACGCCCGAATATTTTTAAATTGTGGAGAGTGGGAAAGATTTTAATCGTAACGAAGTTTTTGGCGGTTTTTCTTTGTCTCGCTGTGCCGAGATTTAGCCTCCGCCTTGCGAACCTTGGAAGCCCGTGTCGGACGCGAGGGGCGGCGGACTTTGGGCTTGTGTAGGGCCGCAGTGACAAAATTCTGCAGTTTCTCTAGGCAGCGCTCTTTGTTCTGCTGAAGATCGCGAAATTCATCGCTGCGCAGGTAGATTTGCCCTTCGCCGTTGATCATGTTGCGCATTTTTTCGCGCACGAGGGCCCGTTGTTCCTCGTTGAGCAACGCTGAGCGCTCAAAACTCCAGAAGAGGAGGGCCGCGGACGAAACTTTGTTTACGTTTTGTCCGCCGGGCCCGCGGCTGCGCACCGCTGCAAATTCAACTTCGGTGAGTAACCTCTCGCGGCTGAGCATGGTCCCTAGGATAACAGCGGGCCATGAGCATGACCACCGGAACCAGGGTAAACGCCACGACAATAAAAGCTCCGGCGGGAAGATCCCACCGGTAACTAAGGGCCATAGAGATTACGCTCAGTACAATACCCAGTCCCCACCCGAAGAACAGACGGGCCCGGATGGACTGAAACAAAAAGGCTCCCACCACCGAGGGCACAATGAGGTAAGCAAACACCTGCAGCACTCCGGCCACGCCCACGGACGAAGTAATCACCACGCCGAAGAGGGCGTAGAATACAAAGTCCCAGAAGGCGGCATTTGCTTGCGGGCGGCCGAACGATATGTTCAGCAGCGGCCCGCGGAAGGCCCAGTGGAGTGCGCCAACAACGCTGTAAATGAGCGTCGTTTTGGCAACATCATGCCATGTAACCCAGAGCACCTGACCCACGAGAAGTTCCTTGATGTGCTCGTCACCGTGCGCGAGCCGGTCAGCCACCAGCACCACAGCTGCGGCGGACATGGCGTACACGATGCCGATGAGCGCCTCCTGAGGAAAATCTCTTTCATGACGGCGGGACAATGCAAAGAGCGCCGCCGCGATAAAGGTGGCGCCCAGCGAAATAAAGTAAACGCCGGCGCTGTGGCCTTCGAAGCCCCAAAGCAAAGCAAGGCTGGCGCCTAAAGCCGCTACTTGGGCAAGGCTAAGGTCTACAAAGATCACTCCGCGCGCGAGAACGTGCAGGCCTAGGTAGCAATGAATGCCGGCAAGCACCAAACACATAACGAGGGGAGCCGCTAAAAATTGTATGGCCTGTAGCATGACTATTTTCCTTCCACGGCGGAGACGAGAGCTTCGTACATGTCATCGAGGCTCTTAATGCCCGGTAGGCCATCCACGGTGGTAGCCACTAGTTTTACGCGCAGGCCGGGTAGGTCGCGTTGAATGCGTTCGGCAGGCTTGATGTCGAAATAACTCTCCACCAAAATCACAGGAATGTGGTGTTCCCGAATGAGATTCGTTACCTCCACAATGTGGGGTGCGGTGGGCGGAATTCCGGGCTTAGGCTCTAGCAGAGCGGCATTGGCGAGGCCGAAGCGGTCGAAAAAATAAGTGAGGGTCTTGTGGTAGGTGACAACCTCCTTCACGCCCGAGCTTTGAATGCGGGCTTGCCAGGCTTTCGTCTTGGCCGCCAAGCGCTCGCGCAATGTTGTAGCTCGCTGCTTGAATTCCGCGGCGTGCGCTGAGTCTAGCGTTGCGAGTTTTTCGGCAATTTTTTCGGCCACGGTGCCAGCACGAATGGGGTCTAGCAGAATGTGGGGATTGCCGTCGGGATGCACGTCACCCTCTGCGCGGGATATTTTACCGTCCGGTTTTTCGAGTACCGGCACGAGCGGGCCGACTTCGAAATAGCCGGCACTGCCGGGCATAACTTTGGGATTGCGTGCGCCCCGCACGATGCTGGGAATCCAGCCGACTTCCAGGTCGAGTCCCGTGGAAATCACCAGATCAGCCTTGCTGGCCTTGATCATGTACGAAGGTTTGGCTTCGATGAAGTGCGGATCTTGCGATCCCTTGGCAATGGACTCTACGTCAACCTGCGCGCCTCCGACCTCCTGCACCAGAAAGGCCAGATCGGGGGTGGTGGTGACGACTTGCACTTTTGCTTGGGCGGACAGCGCAGCGAAGGCGGCGAGGGGAATAAAGCGAACAATTAAATTTTTCATAGGTCTCCTAGTAGGCATGCGCCGGATGTGCGCCGATGCTGATGTTGAGTTGAAGGGCCACGGTGTGTTCGGTGGTGGAAGCGCTGGTGCGCAGGTGATCGTATTGCAGGCGTAATCCCGAAAACTCACTAGGCACGTAGCCGAGTAGCAACGTTTCGCGGTGTTCGCTGCCTACGTTGGCGTGCGAACCGAAGCCTGCGTAGTCGAAGCGGGTTTGGGCCCACCACCGTTCCGCAAAGTTCACCTGCAGGTGCGAGGTGATGCCGCTGAGGTTCTGCAGCTCCTCCAGGCTTGCGGCGTCGTTGCTGAGTCCGCGGCGACTACTGAACAAAAATTCGCTGCCCCAAATAACGGCGAAATATTTTCCGCCCACCGTGGGGCGGTATTTGAGCGTTAGGTCGCCGCCGAAAATATCCGTTCGGCGAAGTAACTGGTTTTCGCCGTCGGCCATGGAGAGGCCGAATTCTAGTGTGGTGCTGTCGCTTAGATCCCACAAGTTTTTTAGGCGTGCTGTGGTGGCCAGCGCGTCGCGGTTGGGACTGTTGAACACGTCTGCGTGACCCGAGCTTTCCTGCACCGTGACTTCGGAAAACCAGGGAAGGGGTAGCAGCACGGCGGCGGAGAGTCCTTCATCTTTAATGCCCTCTTCCCCCAGTAAAAGTTGGTTAATGAGTGGCGCATCGATAAAGGGGAATGCGTGCGTGTGCAGCTGATTATGCTTTCCGAGCGCCGTTTTGAAGCGTCCTGCCTTGAGGGTCACGTAGGGAAGCGAAGTGGTTTCGGCAAAGACCTCTTCGGGGTCGATACCCCACTCGCCATTGTCGCGCGCAACCGAGAAGAGTGCGCTGGCACGGAAGTAGGGGTCTACATCCGAAGTGAACTGCATTTCGGCCTCTTGCAACGCAAAGCCATTGTCGGTGGAGCGACCACTCGTGCTGTTTTTGTAGAGCGTAAGAATGTTTACACTGGCATCGGGATTAAAGGCGTTGCCTGCAGCGTGAGCCGTAAGCGAAAGTACGCAACCTGCGACCAGTGCGGTCACATATCTGCGATAAATAGCGGACGTCATAGAACCTCCAAATTTTTAGAATATGAGCGAGGAATTAAATCGGAAAGGCGTTAAGCCGCCGGAGGGGCGCGAGCGAGTGAGGGCGAATAGAGCCGCGCCAACCGGGGAAGGTGAGGCGCAGAAAGTTCGGTCGTGTAGGTGGGGAGCAGAAGATGATTGGGCTGCAATGCTAGCGTAGAGCTGTCTTGGGCATTGCCATGCCAAAAGGCGAGGGTGGCGCCGAACGAACATTCTTGCGGAGCCTTAACTCCTGCGTGTTGAATGGCGCTTTCGGCGGAGTGAATGAATTGGTGCGAGGCTTCGGTCAGCATTGCGGTGCTCACGAAAGCTGCGAGCAGGAATACAGCTAGAATTTGCAAACGCCTCGCCACGAAACGAGTATAGGCTTCGGCAAATGACAGTGCAATCAAAGTCGCTGAATTTGGCTTTGATACCGTTGAATAGCCTTTTGACTCGTCGGTGACTCTAAAATCTGGGTAATGTCTTCCCACATTTTAGCGGGGGGAAGCTTGCTAGTTTCAATTTGAATTCCAAGGGCTTGCGATAGTTCTTGAATGTAGGCACGATCGTGGGCTTGCTGCCACAGAGTCAGGAGGGGGGCGGGAATTGATTGATGGTCAGCCTCGTCCATATGCCAAAACGAATTTTGAGTGTTGGGGTCCACTCTGGTTGCTAAATCAGCTTCAATACGACGCTCTACGGCCATGATTTGTTCGAAATGTGCGGGCGAGTGTATTGCGCGCGCCACGACGGGCACAACGGCGGAGTCGCTCAGGTCGCGGAGCACGATGGTGCCGGTGGGACTCATGTTGCGATCGAACTCAATCAAAATGTTCTGTGCATTTGGAGTTACCATTTGTAGACCGTGGCGAAGAAGCAGCTGCGCTTTGGCCCGGCCCAGGGCTTCGGCGTAGTTCTTTTGCCAGAAATCTTGAAACATGGCGCCATTGCGGCCGGCAATTTGGCGGCCATCGTAGGGAATGCTGAAGGCGGGCATATAGTAATGGTCTTTGTCCATGCCGCTCAGATCGCGTACGATAAATCCGTTGCCCGTTTTTTTATCGGCTACGGTCATGACGTCGAGCAAAATTTTTAGATGGGGAGCGGGCTGCATTTTTTGTTCGCGCTCGTGAATGTACGGCGTGCGGACCTGAGTGCCCCCGATATCGTACTTCATTTGAAACTTAAGTTGAGGTTTGCCGCGGTTGGGGCGGTTAGTAGGAAGTTTTATGGACAGCAGCTGCTCCGGGTGCTCTTGGTCCACGAGCGCCATGGAGCGCGAGCTGGTGAAATACGCGGCCATGCTGCCGCTCGCGGGTGTTTGGTGGTGTGGAACGATGTCCATTTGATTGTAAGGATGTTTGGGCCACACAACGTGATTGCCCTGCACAAATTTGTCTTTTAGCCATGCGGGGGCCCCCGGGAGCAACTGCACGTCGACATCGTGGAGCGGAACATTGACTGTAGCAAGACGTGCGGGCTTGGTATCTTGGCGTTTGGACGCCAGGTTTACTTCCTGTTCCCAGCTCAACCACTGCTCCACTGGATTGGTCTTGGCTCGGTAAAAATGTGAACGGTCGACAGTGGGGACGCTCAGGAGGCGTGCAGTTTCGGGTGCGCAAGGAGCGGGGGTTGCGTGCGCTCCGGTCGCCAACAACGAGGCGAGTAGCCATGCCCGTAAAATCATGTTCTTAGTATCGGTCAGTGGGAGCGATAAATTGAGTAGTGTCTGCGGTGCTCGGGTGGGTGGACGCTGAGCCAGGGATGCTCGCGTTCGATGCAATCGCGCGCGAGGCGACCGCGCCCCACCACGGAGATGTTTTGCTGGCGGGCAATGGCCGCCAGATCGCGGAGTGATTTATTCACGTGGGCGCGCGTGCCGTAGTCGTAAATAAAATAAAAGTTGGCGGCGATGGGTGAGAAGTTTGTATGGGCTAGATCGGCTTCCTGCAACTGCGCGTTCGGGTAGGGCAGTAAACAGCGTTGGCCCTCGCGAACGCGTTCGGGAACGCATTCGTAGCCCAAGAATTTAACCTCGGGGTAGTGACGACCCACCACGAAGCCCATGCGTCCGTAACCCGCGCCTAAATCGACAATCGTGCTTGCGGGCGCGGGATTGAGTTCGTGCAGGAGATGGCGAATTTCGGTGTACGGCGTGAGGAGTGCCGATGAAGGCAGTCCTAGCCACTTTTGCTCGTGCGGATTTTTAGTTTGCTGAGCGAGTGCGGCTTCGATGCGTTCTACTTGCAGTCCAATCCAGGCGTCGACCAGTGCCGAATGGGCTTGAGCTTCCGCGTAACTGTGCGCGGTATGCGCACCGAGAGGGAAGGGATCGTGATGATTGAACGCAATCACGGTCCAGGCCTTTAGCAAAAGATCTGGCTCAATGGGTACAAGAATCGAGGGCTACTACCGACGTCGGCGAAGCGCTGCGTTAGGGCGATTGTTTTTTAATCCTCCGAAAAGTGAACTGTGCCATTTGTGAGGTGGACGGTAATTGGAATTCCAGTCTGATCGCTTGCAGAAGCTATAGCGGAATCAATTTTTCCCGTACCCACCTCGAGGTTGTACTTATATTTTAACTTCGTGTCGGGTTGGATGAGCACTTTTCCATTGATCAGATTTAAGTTCACCGCACTTGCCATTTGCTCGAGTTGAACTTTTCCATTTAAGCCCCTGGCAGTCACGGTAAGTGCTTTGGGAATCGTTATCTCGCACTTAGCCCCCATGGCATCGATCTTTAGTGTGATTTGAGTTGATTCTTCTAGAACTCGAGAGGAATCTTTTCCTGTTTTGCATTTCCATGAAATCTGGTTCGTCGCGGTCGAGTTGATCTGAATTTTTCCGTTGGTAAAGTCCAATACGAAATTCTTAATTTTCTTCGGGTCAATAGTGCGGTTTCCATCGAAATTTTCTTGCGGTAGATGGCGTCCGTCTATATTTAAATCGCCAATCTTCACCCTGCCCCTTTGTCCATCGATCTCTACCAGCCCGTTGAGAACCTTGATTTGGTCCGTATCCGAGTCGATTTGTAGGATGGGAGAAAATTTATACAGGAGAACCGCGGAGCCGAGCAAGATGAGCAGAGTGATTGATCCGAGAGTTAGCAGGCTCCATTTTAAAAACCGGATGAAAGGTTTCTTGCGCGGAGTTAACCCTCGTTCCTGCAGATATCGCGCGGCTACTTCTTTTGGCCGCCCGAAAGACTCCAAAATTTTTGCGGTGGGCTGGTCCGGAGATTTAGACTGCGCATCTAAGAGGTGGCTCTTAATTTCCGTAATGATTTCGGCTCGGTCAGAGACGGGAATGCCAGTTAACGCGGCATCCAGCTGCACCAAGTATTTTTCGAGTTGAGAATCGGTAGACATTTCAAAGAACTCCTCTATTTCTGAACTGCTTTGTAAATTTGCAGCATTTTTTCGTATTCTTGCTTCATAGCCTCGAGAGACCGTGTTCCTTCACGAGTCAGAGAGTAAAATTTGCGTGGATGCCCCTTAATATTCTCGGTTTCCCATACGGCTTGAAGGGTTTTTTCGGCCGTCATGCGGTTGAGCATTGGGTAGAGCGTGCCTTCTTTGAGCGGAAGCTCGGCATCGCTTAGTTTTTCGAGAAGATCGAAGCCGTACAGGCGTTTGTGCTTTTGAATGAGCACGAGAATGCAGAGCTCGAGGTAACCTTTGCGAATTTGGGTTTTCCAACCCTCAAGATCCTCAGCCATTTCGGAATACCTAGCTTTACTAGGTATTGTGAGTCAAATAAAAAGAATCGGGAATCACCCGGGCCGTCCCCATCCCCCGATAAAACGGCCCGGGTGAATCCGATTCCAGCGGTCGAATTTGCGGAGTGATTAGTCCTCTTCGCCCTCGAAGGGGCGGGAGGGATCGATGTCCAAATCGGTGTCGTAGCTTTCGCCGCTCCATCCGTCTTCGAGTGCGTCGGAAGGACTACGGGATCCGCGACTTTCTGAGGCTAATGCGTGATCAATGTCCATCCACGAGGCATCTTGAGTTGGCGAATGAGCCGTCAGGAAGCTGCCACCCAGGGCTTCGCGCAGCAATTGCCCTTCAAGTTGGTCTGCACCTTCGCTCTGGCGGCGTACCTTGCGGCGGCGGCTCTTTAACTGTTGGGAATCCATCATCATTTCGAACAGGTCTTCCATGATCGGGGCCCTCCCTGGGTCTGGTTCCGGAGCGATGATTAGCCCCGGTTTGTACGGGTTAGACCGTCGCCCATTAAGAAAGGGTTAATGGGGCCAAAAATTTAAGGACAAAAATTCAAGGCCACCCTCGGAAGTGCCGAAAAAGACAACAGAATCATGGAGCGCTTTGGGCAGGATTTACTTTTACTCGAGAAGCTCGCCGCCGGCGGGATGGCCGAGGTATACCGTGCGAAACAGCTGGGTTACGGCGGATTCGAAAAGACCATTGCCGTAAAACGTATCTTGCCCCATTACGCGGCGAACGAAGAATTCAAAGCCATGTTCCGCTTAGAGGCGAACCTTTCGGGTTTGCTACAACATCCGAACATCGTGCAAGTTTTTGGTAACGGCGAACACGAGGGTTACCTGTACCTTGTGATGGAGTTCGTTGATGGCCGTAACTTGCGGCAGATCCTAGCGCGGGCTGATAAAACCAAAACCAAAATTCCCATCGAGATCGCTTGCTATATCATCACCGAAGCGGCGAAGGGTTTAGATTACGCGCACAACTTCCACGACGAAAAAACCGGACAGCCGCTCGAGGTTGTTCACCGCGACATGAGTCCGCAGAACGTCATGCTCAGTTACGATGGCGGCGTGAAAATTGTGGACTTCGGTATTGCCAAGGCGGCGGCGCGCGCGGACGTCACCAAGGCCGGCGTGCTCAAGGGTAAATTTGGTTATATGTCACCCGAGCAGGCGTCGGGACAAAAACTCGACAAGCGTACGGATATCTTTGCCCTCGGAATTATTCTCTTCGAAATTCTCACGCAGCGCCGTTTGTTCACCTGTGAAGATGATTTGCGTACCTTGCAGCTAGTGCGCGAATGCCGCGTGCCGCGTCCTTCGCGCTACAATCCTGTCATTTCGCCGGCGCTCGATAAGATCGTCATGAAGAGCTTGGCTAAGGAACGGGGCGATCGTTATGGCTCGGGCAGTGAACTTTACGCGGACTTATTGCGCTTCATGAACCAGGCCTTCCCCAAATTTTTGCCGACGGACTTGTCTAAGTTCCTGCGCACGCTCTTTGCCGAAGATATTCAGGAAGAGCGGAAGCGCCGTGAGAAAATGGCGGCCGAAGCTCCCGCGCGTATCACCATGCCCGGCGGCCGTCCGGCGCCCGTCGAAGCTGCGCAGCCTGCCCGCACGGCCGTGCGAGCTCCGCGCGAAGAGGCCACCTCAGTCGATGAAGAATTAAAAACTCAACTGTCCTCGGCGTCGCAGTCCGGCGTCTTTGTGCTCGATGGACCGGCGCCGATCAAGGCCGATCCACCCGAAGGTAAAACCAAGGTGGATGCGCCCGCAAACGATGCCCCCTTCGAACAACAAGCTTCGGGGTTGAGTCAGCCTGAATTCGTGCTGCCCGACCCTGTGTCCGTGAAGAGCGACATGCAGGGCGCTCCCATTAATAACGAATCTGAAACTCGGGTGACGGCTGAACATTCACCGAACGATTTGCCTCCACCTAGTCAGGGCGACGTCGAATTTGCCACGAGCATTCAAAATGCTCCGAGCAGTTTGTCCATTTCTATGCCCACCGCTCCGCGGGGGAGTGGGGATAAGGCGTTGATGATCGACATTGCGGATCATCCCCCTGGATACCAACACGCGCGACCTTCGCCGGTACGGCCCATTCAGTCGCTCGGCCGGCCGCAGGAAAAAAAATCAAAGGGGCGCGTGCTGTTGTATGGAGTGGCGCTTGCAGTGCTGGCGGCATTCTTGGTGCTGAAAAAAGATGAAGTCCCAGGGGGGGAACAAAAAGTAGCCGAGCAGAGGGCGGCTGAGCAAGGAGTTGTGCCCTCTACTGCGGGAGTCGAGGAAAATCGTTTGCCGGCATCGGCATCGACGGCTGTCGCGTCGGCGCCTGAATCTGCTCCGGTGGCCGCGACGCCCATGCCTGCTCCCGTGCCGGCTCCCAGCTCAACGCCCGAGCTGGCGCCGAGCGCCCCAGTTAGTGCGGTGCCAGTAGTTGAAGACACGGCTCCGAGTCGTAAGGTGTCTTCGAATGAGTCCGGGGATCAGGGCGCGCACGGTCCCATGGGCTATTTGACGGTGATTGCTGCGCCCCGAGCAACGGAAGTCGTTCTAAATGGCAAACCGCTGGTGGGACGTGATGGTGTGCCGTTACAAACTCCCGTGACCCGTTTTGCGGTTCCGGCGGGCGACAATCAGCACCTTAAACTTCGTAATCCGATTTTTGGAGTGGAGTGGGAAGGTACAATTAAAATTGAGGCTGACCGAATTTTGTCTCTGACTCCCACTTTAAAGTAGGGCGCCGCGGCTCGCGATTTTTGCGGAGACTGATAATCTAAAATCAATGTCGCTTCTCCTCGGTGCCAATATCCCCGCCACGCTCGTGCGTCGGGCCGTGGAGACCCCCAATAAAACGGCTCAGCTGCGCAAGCGGCAGGGAGTGTGGGTGGCCTTCACGTGGAAAGAGCTTGAGCAGCAGGTGTTCGAGGTGGCCACGTGCTTGCGCAAAGCGGGCATCGGCGCCGGCGATCGGGTGGGAATCGTGTCGCAGACTCGGTATGAATGGGCGGTGGTGGATTGGGCCATCCTAAGTTTGGGGGCAGTGAGTGTGCCGGTTTATCCCTCCCTTACGGCCGACGACATCCACTACATTCTGCGCGATGCGCGCGCGAAGTTCGCCTTTATTGAAGGATTAGTGCAGAAGGACAAGATTGAAGTCGTGCGCGAGCGCCTTCCAAATTTGCAGGGCTTAGTGAGTTTTGATCCGATTCCGGCCACGGCAAATATTTTAGAACTGAGCTCTTGGTCTTCTTCGCTGGCTTCGACAGAACTAACGGCGGATTCCCTTGGGGCTTGGCGAAGGGAGATTCAAAATCTTTCAGCGGAATCGCTGGCCACGCTCGTTTATACCTCGGGTACGGAGGGATTGCCGAAGGGGGTTCAACTCACTCATCAAAACTTTCTCGCCGTCATGCAAAGCTTGGCGAGTATGATCGAAGTGAATGATCGCGATTTGACGCTCGTGCATTTGCCGGTAGCGCACATCATGGGACGTGTAGAGCAAATGCTCTCCCTGGGGGTTGGCTGGACGAATGCTTATTCTCAGGGGCATGGATCCTTGATTGATAATCTTAAGGACGTGCAGCCGACGGTTTTTTTCGGGGTGCCGCGAATCTATGAAAAAATTTTTCAGGCCGTTGTGAGGGGAGTGGGAGTGCGTCGACGTTCCGTGCGTGACCGCGCTCTAACGTGGGCACTCAGCATCGGCAAAGCGCCTGCCGTGGACGCGTCGGCAGCTCGGGGTTGGCGCTCGTTTTTTCGGGCTTCGCGGCAAGAATTGCTGGATCGCCTGGTATTTAGCAAGGTGCGCGAGCAATTTGGTGCTCGTCTGCGCTTTGCAATTTCTGGTGGAGCGCCATTGGGCGCGAGCACGGCCGAATTTTTTCATGCCTGCGGAGTTCCCTTGTTAGAAGGCTACGGCTTGACTGAGACCACGGGGCCGCTGGCCCTCAGCACGCCGGAAGCTTTTCGCTGTGGAACTGTTGGCAAGGTGATTCCCGGAATCGAAATCAAATTTTTATCCGACGGAGAGATTTGTGTGCGCGGTCCCTCGGTGTTTGGGGGGTACGAGGGGCGCGGACCCCGTGCGGCGGATGAATGGTTTGCCACCGGCGACATTGGGGCACTCGAGGCCGGAGGTTTCTTGCGCATCGTGGATCGCAAGAAGGATCTCATTATTACCTCCGGTGGCAAGAATATTGCACCGCTTAAGCTCGAGGAGCTTTTCACCCAAATTCCTTTGGTGTCGAATATGTTGGTGGCCGGAGATGATCGCAATTATCTGACGGCGCTCTTCACTCTGAACGTGGACGAGGCGCGCCGCTTCTGCGATCGGAGACACATTGCTTTTCATGGCTTAGACTCGTTGATTAAAGATCGCATTTTTCTGCGTAGCTTCAAGTCGCAAATTGATCGGATGAATGAGAAACTACCTGCGTACGAGCAGATCAAGCGTTTTCGTTTGCTAACGCGAGACTTCTCGATCGAGGCTGGCGAACTCACGCCGAGTCTCAAAGTGAAACGTTCGTTTTGCACGCGGAAATACGCGGCATTGATAGAGGAGATGTACCGATGAACGGGAAAGAGTTTTTTGACAAGTTTTTGACGGACACTCTGGTTAAAAATCCGGGTCTGATTTCGGCCGCAGGTTTTAAATCACAGTCGGTGAGTGTTGATATCGATGGTGCTACGGGCGGTCAGTGGACCGTGAATTTCGATGGCGAGGGCCATGCATCGCTTTCTAAGGGCATTAGTGGCAAGGATTGCGTGATTGCAATGAATGAAAAAACTTGGTCGGGGTTGATTGACGGCGGGCTTAATGTGCCCTTGGCGGTCATGACCCGAAAGATTAAAATCAAGGGCGACGTGGGTCTAGCGGCCAAGTTGGGTATCGCGATTAAAAAACTCAGCGAGAGGTAGGAACTATGGGGAACTGGGGACAGAAGGCGCGCATCGGTGCATTAGTTATTTGTGGGGCTTGTAGCACGCACGGAGAGCGGAGCGTGGAACGTGAGCTAAGGCATCCCAGTAGCGACGACGGCCCCCAGTGCATCGATAAGCCCATGTATCTGGGCGATAAGGTTCGCAACGTGGCCGACTTTGCCGGCAGCCGATTTGCGGATTTTTACAAAACTTATTACGCGCCTCCAGCGTCGGCCGAAATTGCCCGGGCGAATATTGCGCGGCTCTTTAAAAATGATTGCCAACGAATCAATGAGCATTTGGCCACCAAGCCCAATGTGTATATTCACTTTTCGGGTTTTGGCAGTGCCGCTCAAGACAATGCCCAGGTCGACGAAGCCGAAGTTTTGCAATGGATTAATCGTCGTGACCCCGGTGCGCTCATTTTTACGATCAGCTGGGATTGTCAGAGTGCAGTGACGGCGGGATTCCCTTGGTGCCAGCAGCATGCCGACGCCATTGGCATTACGCCCGACCACCCCGCGATGAAAAGCTTAAAACGCGTTTTGGCGCTGGTGGATCCGGCGGACGGAGCCAAATCTTATTCTACCATTGCGCGGTATGCGGCGAAAAACCAGGGTGGATATAATCTGGCTCTTTCACACGCGCTTGATTTGTCTTCGCATCTTATTGATCAGTTGTTGGCGGCCGATTTAGGCGACATTCGTGTGACGGGTTATTCCATGGGGGCTCACGCTGCAGCCGATTTGCTGGTCACGGATTTTACCGGAACGAAGGGGGAGGGCTTTAAGTGGACGGCCAAGAACGTTTGTGAGGATGGCAGTTCCACTTGCCGCGTGGCTAAGTTGCGTAAAGTGAAATGGGCTTTGTCCATGGGTTTACCTGGTTGGTCCGATGCGCTTCGTAACGAGTATAACCATTTTTCTGCCGATGGTTTGACTGCACGGCATCCGGCCGATCTGCGAGTGTACGAAAACGGCGGGCTTCTGCGTATCCGGGGAGCCTACAACAACAAGTTGAACGTACTAAACCATCGTCGCGATCCGACGAGTATTTCGGACGATGTTCTGCAGCGATCGCTCAACGACCAACTCTTTGCCGAATACAATCACTATGGACACGACTACGCTCGTCCGGCTTTTGCGAATGCGCAATTTGTAGCCCTTCTGGATGATTTCGTCGAAACGTCGGCCCCCCTCGATCAAAAAGAAATTGGTATTTTGCTGGATGCTGCCGCATTCGTTGAATTCGACGATTGCGCGCCCGGAACTACCTGCACTCCCCGCACGAACTATCAGGCTCACCGGGCAAATCGCAGTCATCGCGATATCACCCCCATGCGCAGCTCTCCTATTGAAACGGCGCCGGGCGTGGGGCATGCAGACCGAACCAATAATTTAGCAGCCCATTTTGTAACTAGCAGCCAACCTTTGGTGCTGCGCACGCTCGACCAGGAAGATTTACGTGGGGCCGTGGAATTTTTTTACAAGCCTGACTTCGATCCTGCGGGCACGGGCCAGCACGGGCTCTTTAGTTATGGCTCCTGCGAGGGATCTAACGATGACCTTATGCCGCGCGCTTACGTGGATGGCGGCACACTTTACTTTGAAACCAACTATCAGGGAGCGCTCTACCAAGCTTCGCTGAAGCTTGCTGGTCGTAGCGATTTTGCGCGGGGCCGGTGGACGCATTTGAGTTTTGCGTGGGAGCTACCCACGCGGTCCTTAGCCATTACGGGTACGGGCAAAACGGACGACGAAATCAAAGCGGCCGTGAAAGATCGCGATGTGCAATTGGCACTCGAAAATGGGTCGATTGCTTTGGCAGTGGCGTCGGGACTCATGAAGGCACCCCCCACCAGCTACCGTGTTCAACAGGGTCAGGGGCGTCTGCGGATTTACGTGAATGGACGCATGCAGGCTTCGGGCGTGCTGGGCAAAGCGGATTCTCATCGTGAATGTCTCAAGCTTAAGACGGTGCTGAATAGTGGCAATTACGAACTAGGCAACGGCACTAGCTATCCCGATTTCAATCCTTATTCGGGATATCTGGAGAGCAGCAACGATGAGGTGAATGTTCCTAGTGCCGGGGGCGACTTGGGATCGCTTTGTAAGGGCTACCGTATTCGCAACACGCAAGTCTTTATGGGCTGTGCGCGTAAGGCGGGCGTAACGGCGCAGGGAGATATGGACGATATCTGGGTGGTCTTTGGTCCGGGGCGGGAGCAGTTCTTTAACGTGACGCCCGATGGTCGTGCTCGGACCTGGCCTATTCATTCGCAACTCAAAGCAACTCGGTAATTGAGTGTTGTTGCTAGCCGTTTAGATAGATTTTTCCATCACGATGTGTTGGCCGCGCACCGATCCGTTTTGATGTTCGTGGCGTTCGCCGGTTTCGGCAAAGCCCATGCGAATCCAGAAGGTTTTGGCTTCCGGATTAGTGGACACGTAGGCAAGTCTTATTTTCCGGCATTCCCAGCTGCGCACTAGCGATTCAATGAGGGCGTAGGCTTACCGGCCTAAGCCCCGACCTTGCTGCGGCTCGCGAATAGTGAGCAAGCCCAAAAAGGCGCAGTGAGCGACGGGATAATCGCGAATCAAGTCGACGCAGCCAACGGAACCCGTCCCTGCATCGTCGAGCACGAAAACAAACTTTTGCTCCGCTGTGGTCTTGGGGGGCGTGATGTCTAAAGCTTCGCGGGCGGCCCCGGGTGGGCAAAAAGAAACCCCGCTGACACGTTCCGTGTAGCGGGGTGTTGCGCTGAGTAACTCTTGTAGCTCCTGCTCGCTACGCGGATCCCGAGGGTCGAGTCTGCGTAGCGTGAGCATTAGCGCTGGGCGGCGGCGACGGCTGCTGCAGCGTCGACCAAGCCTGCACCGTACTCGTTAGCCGAGGTGGGCGCATGAGCAACGGCCGTAGACTTGATGATCGTGCGCACTTGTGCAGGGGTCAGATTCTTGTTCGCCGCGCGAATCAGCGCCACAACGCCGGCTACGTGGGGCGTGGCCATCGAAGTGCCCTGGAACGAAGCGTAGTCTGTTTTAGCAATCATGAGCGACATCGACGAAGCTTGTCCTTGGCCGATGGCGGTCTTGAGTTGCTCGCCCACTGTTTTTTCGATCATGATCACCGGCACGGCCACTTCGCCACCTTCGGACAGAGCGCCCGAGGTAAGCCCATCGACGTTGTTGTAGATGGCGACGCCCACGGCGCCCGCGTCGATCGCGTTCTTCACTTTGTCGGCGAAGGGAATTTCGCCGCGTTGAATGAGGGCGATTTTGTTTTTCACGTTGCCGTTTTTGAAGTCATCCGGCTTGCCGATGCCAGCAAGGGCTAGCGTGCCCACCACGGGTTGTGCCGGTGCGGGCGAGCCTACGAAGCTCGTGCTCGGAACGTTTTGCATAGAGTCGCTACCGCTCTGCACGCTCACGATGGAGTCGCGGCCACTACCCACGGGTACGGACGAGACTACGTCCACGCCGGGAGCCACAATGGCAAGTTCCGGACCGTACTGCGAGAAGGTAGCGCGGGTACCCGTAGAGTCTACGGCGCCCACGGCGATCACGTTCGGCGTTGCGCCGGGGTAGGAGACTTTGTCGGTGCCATCGTTACCCGAAGCAGCGACGGTGACGATGCCGGCTTGCTCTGCCTTTTGAATTGCTTGGGCTTGCGATTGCACGTCGGAAGGGCCGCCGAGCGACATGCTGATCACGTCGGCACGTTTTTGAATGGCCCAGTTAATACCGTTCACGATGGCTACAGAGGAACAACCGAGCTCGCCGCAAACGCGGCCCATGAGCAGATTCGCTTGGGGCGCAACGCCCACCACGCCTATACCGTTTTGTGCGCCCAGGATGGTGCCCGACACGTGCGTGCCGTGACCCACTTCATCGAAGTAATCGTAGGGAGGAGTCGTAGCGTCTTGTTCGTCCGCGTCGATGGGCGAAGCGGCGAGCAAGAAGCTGTTGAGCGACGGCATTTGAGCCAGGCGACGCGTGAAAAAGTTTTTGCCTTCCAGCAAACGCTCTTTCAGGTCCGGATGATCGCGGTCAATGCCCGTGTCGAGAACGAGCACCGTGGCGCCGGCGCCTTGTGCACCCGTCGTAGCTTCGGCCCATGCTGCAGGAGCTTTCACGGCCGAAATGCCCCAAGGCATTTGCTCGGTCGAAGCAAAGGTGTTGTTGCGACGACGTGAAACGCTCAGCGGCAGACGCGGTGTCGGGTAGAAACGTTCGCGTTCGACGAATTGCACGTCGGGATTTTTTTGGAGGGTTGCAATGTCGGCGTCGGATTCAACTTCCAGCACGACCATTTCGAGGTGTTCGAGGGCCGTGGTCAGGCGTGCGTTGGTGTTGGCCACGCGGGGCAACTCCAACTGCCGGCGGCCGAAGGCATCCGTGGAGGTACGGTTGAGGTGCAGAGCCTCGTTCAGCTGCCCCTGCAACTGATGGAAGGCGCCCGGAGATCGCATTTGAACGATGACTCGTTCAGTAGCACTGGCTACGCCCGACCAAAAAACGCCGGCAAGAACTCCCGTAAGAGTTACTACTGCGGTCTTTGTCCCCTTGTTCATAGTCCCTAATCCTCTCTGACCCGAAAAACTCGAGTCACGTATTACGTTGAGGCCCCTTGTCTCCGGACGCCTTGTTAAGGCTAAAGAATCAATTTCGACACTTTCTTGACACCTAATATGTCTTAACTGATGGAAGTTAAGTTATGCTGTGCGCAATAGCCTGGAGGTTCGTATGCGTTGGAGTCAGCCCGGATTGTGGGCCTTCTTTGTGGTCGGCGGATTGATCGGCGGTTTTTTTGCGGTGCGTAAAAACTATCGCGACACGGCTGAAGTGGTCGTCAAATTCGATCCCAGTGCCTTTTACCTTCCGAGCCCGGTAGAAATTGAATTGCTCGAACCCGAACTCGAGATTTGGCCGCGCGTATTCAACGCCGCCCGGCCTTTGGAGCCAGAGTTGGTGCCGGAATTGTATACGGCGGCGGCGCGTTCGGGCCGCGTGGCGCGCTTGTCCGCCGAAGAGCTCGAAGCGGCGCGCGAATGGTCCGTGATGTTGAATCGTCTCGACCTCGAAACTCTGGCCGCAAAATTGCCCGTGTATCCCGACCCGCAAACAGTGCTCGCTAAGCGTAGCCTGCAAAGTTGCTCGCTCTGGGAGCGCGAAGTGCTTTACCGGTGGAGTCAGGTCAAGCCGGCGCTAGCTCCCGACTTTTTGATTTACCTCAACACCTGCGATCCGCGCGGGGTGCTCAAGTACTGGCTTACGCTCAAGGCCGCCCTGGAAAGTGGCGATCGCACGCGCATAGAGCAAGCGCTACCGGGACTGCGGGAGCGCAGTTTGGTTCCGGATAAGTCCTGGGCCATGTGGTTCGCGGGCAAGGCGGTGAGTGTAGGCGAGCGCGCTTTGGAAGCGCGTTAAGAGCCCATCCAAAAACCTCGGGGCCTTTGTCGCTTCGTCGGTCAGACACCTCGTATGCCTCCCTCCTCACTTCGCGGCCGCGAGGTTTTTGGATGGGCTCAGTTACGTCTTCGGCGTGCTGGCGGGCGAGAAGAACGCGTCGATTTGCGCTTTGAGGAAATCGATTTCCTCTTTTTTGGCCCGCCGCTCGAGGCGAATCGGCTCGGTGCCACGATTCAGCATCAGCATCCAGTGGCCTTTGGTGGCGTAGCGGTCGGGAGTGCCCGAGCTAGAGGCCACGTTGCGACTGCCCACCCAGTTCTCAACTTGCAACTGATGGAGATCGACGCGCGTGGCTTCGCGTTTGTTCCAGCGCAGACCGAACACGCGTTCATCGGCGGAGCAATCGTAGTGACCATCGGCGCGCTTCTGAATGCTCACGCGTTCTTGGTAGAACCAGCAAATGAGCGCCAGGATGGGATAGCAAACAATTGGAGTAATCACCGCCAAGGTGATCATGCGGTCGAACCAGTTGCCTTGTTCCCAGAAAATTTTGAAGAGTGGAGAGGCCGCCAAAAACATGGTGCCCAGCAAAACGCCGCCAAAAACAAAGCTGCCGCCCAGTCCAAATTTTTTCTTCGAACTACTGAGCACGAGCGTTTGTGGTTTGGAGGCACGGAGATCAGGTTGGAGCGGAAAAACGAGTCCCATAAACTGCGGCCGAACATAGTCCTTAATTGCGGTAAGGGCTAGGGGGCGTTAGCATGGCTTTACATATGCCCGATTTCCGCAAACCCAAGAGCCCTCCCGTTGAAACGCCCGCCGCCAAACTAAGCCGTGCGGAGCTGGCTTTGGAATATCACCGCGGATCCATGATTCCCGCCGGCAGCGGTTCGGCGCGACCCGGAAAAATCGAAGTCGTTCCCACCAAGTCCGTGGTGACCCAGCGTGATTTGAGCTTTGCCTACAGCCCCGGTGTAGCGGAGCCCTGCAAAGAAATTTTTCGCGATCCCGAGCAGGTCTACGCCTATACCGCGCGCAGCAACTTGGTGGGCGTGATCACGAACGGCACGGCCGTGCTGGGACTCGGCAACATCGGCCCCCTGGCGGCCAAGCCCGTCATGGAGGGCAAGGGTGTCCTCTTTAAAAAGTTTGCGGACATCGACTGCTTTGACATCGAAATCGAAGCTCCCACGATCGACGAGTTCGTAGAAACGGTGGCGCGCATGGAGCCCACCTTTGGCGGCATCAACTTAGAAGACGTCAAAGCGCCCGAGTGCTTCGAAATCGAACGCCGCTTGCGCGAGCGAATGAAAATTCCCGTGTTCCACGACGATCAGCATGGCACCGCAATTATTAGCGGTGCGGCACTGCTGAACGCACTCGAGCTCACCGGACGCAAAATCGAAGACGTGCGTGTGGTGCACTGCGGAGGGGGCGCGGCCTCTATTTCGTGCGCGCGTTTCTGGCTTTCGCTCGGCGTGAAAGTCGAGAACTGCATCATGACGGATCGCTTCGGCGTTATCCGCAAGGACCGCAGCGAAGAAACCAATCCCTACCAAATGGAATTTGCGTGGCAGAAAACCGCGTGGCACCCCACGGCCCCCAAAACTTGGGCCGAGGCCATGCGGGGCGCCGATGTGTTCATGGGTTGCAGCGTAAGCAACGTGGTGACGCCCGAAATGCTGCGCGAAATGAAGCCCAACCCCATCGTGTTTGCTATGGCCAATCCCGATCCGGAAATTCGTTACGAGGATGCCATTGCGAGTCGGCCCGATATTTTGTTCGCGACCGGGCGTTCGGATTTTCCGAACCAGGTGAACAACGTGCTGGGATATCCCTTTATCTTCCGCGGAGCGCTCGACGTGCGCGCTTCGACCATCAACGAGGCCATGAAGGTTGCGGCGGCCCGCGCGCTGGCTGCATTGGCCAAGCAGGATGTGCCCGAATCCGTGATTCAGGCCTACGGTGGCACACCGCTCGAGTACGGTCCGAAATACATTTTGCCGAAGCCCTTCGATCCGCGCGCTCTGCTGTGGGTGGCGCCCGCGGTGGCCAAAGCGGCCGTCGATTCTAAAGTGGCGCAGTTGCCGCTGCCGGGCGGGAGCATCGAGAGTTACCGGGCGCGACTAGAAAAGCTTTTGGGGAAATCGCGGTCCATGATGGCGGACATCCGCGATCGTATCGAGCGCGCCGATGAAGCACAGGGCATTCGCAAGGTGCGCATTGTGCTGCCCGAAGGTTCGAACGAAAAAATTCTCAAGGCCGCGGCCGAAATCGTAGCGCAGGATTTGGCCACGCCCATTTTGCTGGGCGATCCGGACATTATCAAACCTGTCATTCGCAAGCTGGGACTTTCGGAACTCGAGAGTGTGGAAATTATCCGCCCCTCGCGCAGTGAATTTTATGACGAGTACTGCCAAAAGTTTTGGGACCTGCGTAAACGCAAGGGGCTTACGCCCGCGCTTGCGGCGCAGCTCATTAAGGACCCGCTGTACTTCGGCGCCATGCACGTACGCGAAGGCCGCGCGGACGCGTGGCTCTCGGGTCAAACGCGCACTTATCCCGAAACTATTCGCCCGGCCCTGCAGGTGATTGGTTCGCGTGGCGGACAGCGCGTGGCGGGCGTGTACATGCTCATTTGGAAAGACCGCGTGGTCTTTTTGTCCGACACCACCGTGAATATTGATCCCTCGGCCGAGGATCTTGCCGAAATTGCTATCAACGCTGCGCAAGTAGCGGAGTCGCTCGGATTTGAGCCGCGCGTAGGGATGCTGTCGTATTCGAACTTCGGTAGCTCCGACTTTGAGGAGCCGCGCACCGTGCGCGCTGCGACCCGCATTGTGCAGCGGCGTCGCCCCGACCTAGTGGTCGATGGCGAAGTGCAAGCTGACATCGCCGTCAATCCGGAAGTCCTCCGCGAGCGGTATCCCTTTTCGTCGCTCAAAGATCAGGGCGCCAACGTGCTCGTGTTCCCGAACCTTTCGGCGGCCAATATTTCCTACAAACTCTTGTGCAAGTTAGGTGGGGCCGACCCCGTCGGGCCTATTCTGGTGGGCATGAACAAGCCCATTCACGTGCTGCAGCTCAACGCCGAGGTGCGGGAGATTGTGAACATGGCCATCATTGCCGTGCTCGATGCTCAGCGCTCGGGCATGCATCGTCAGCCGTTGGTTCTTTGACGGCCAAAAAAACTACAGCGGTGCGTCAGCTGAACGCACCGTGACTTCTCCCTTTCGCAGAACACCCGTATACTGAATTTAACGATTTAGGGGAGGTTTTGTACCATGGGTGATTTCGTCGAGATTTTCCGCGAAGGTGGCATATGGATGTATCTCATCCTCGTCATTGGTGTTTTCTCGCTAGCTATTTTCTTGGAACGCTTGGTGGTGCTCTACACCCGTTCGAGCGTGGACAAAGAACGATTCATCGGTGAAGTGCAGCGCGCGATCCTCGCGGGCGACCTTAACTCCGCCGTGAACTACTGCAACAACCGCAGTGCGCCCCTGAACAACATCGTTAAGGCCGGCCTTATCGCCGTCATGAACAAGGGCAAGGACGACGAAATCCAGACCTCCATGGACGTCGCGGCCCTGCGCGAAGTCCCCAATGTTGAGCGTCGTACGCCGTTCCTGGCTCTCTTCGGCAACATCGCCACCTTGATTGGTCTCTTGGCAACGATCTCCGGTTTGATCTCGTCCTTCCGCGCGGTGGCGTCGGTGGATCCTGCGCAAAAAGCAGCGCTCCTCTCGCGCGGTATCGCTGAAGCTATGCACGGCACAGCCTTTGGTTTGATCGTGGCGATTCCGGCCTTGCTGGGCTATGCGCTCCTTTCGGCCAAAACGCAAAAGATCGTCGACGACATTCACGAAGTGAGCGTCTCGACCCTTAACCTCATTATTCAGAACCGCGAACGTTTTCCGGCTCGTAACTAAGCCGGTCGACTAACTCCGGGGGGATGGAAGCATGGCAGGCGGCGGCGTCGGATTTGGCAAAGGCGGCAAGGGCCGGGTTGATAACCTCAACTTGGTACCTTTCGTGGACCTATTCTCGACGCTCATCATCTTCCTGATTTCCACTGCGGTATGGGACGACCTGGCCGCGGTGAAAGTGAATCTGGGCGCCCAAGACAAACCTTCCGTCGAAGTGCAACCCAATCCAGACATAAAAAAAATCAAATCCGACGTGAAGATCACCGTGAGTGACTCGGGCATCGAGATTTTCGATCAGGGCAAAAGCACTCGCTACGCTAAGACGGGCGACCAAATGGATTTCACGCCCATTGAGCAGTTCCTGGCCGCCACGCGCGCCAAGTACGTCGACAAGCGCGACATGCTCATCTTCGCTACCGACGCGGCCGTCTATGAAGACGTCGTGGCCGTTATGGACCGGAGCATCGCTCAGAACTTCACGGACCTCATCGTGACGGGGCAGGAGCAGAAGTAATGGGAATTCAGAAGCCTGGATACCACCTCAAAGCGGCCCACGATTTGCCGCACCTGCGCAAGCGCCTCAAGGGTGGGCGCGGCGGCTCGCGCATCATCGCCGAGCTCAATCTGACCTCCATGATCGACTTGTTCTCGGTCATCATTCTCTTTTTGATTCAGAGTTTCTCTGCCACCGGCGAGATTCTCATCATGAACAAAGATGTCACTCTCCCTGCAGCCAACCACGGCCAGGAGCTGACGCGCTCGCCCATCATTACGGTGATGTCGGATAAGGTCACGCTTGAAGGCGCACCCGTGGGTGAGAACTCCAACATTCAAGATAAAATCGAAGAAACCGATTGGGATTTGCCCCAGCTCACACGTCGCCTGGAAGACTACAAAAAATTCTACGAGAGCATCAACCCGGACAAGAAGTTCCCGTCCGAGGTTATCGTGCAGGCCGACAAGAAGCTTAACTTCGTGTACCTCAAGCGCGTGATGTACTCGCTCGTGAAGCGCGGCTACACGAACATCAACTTGGCCGTGCGCGGTCAGGCTGAATACCGCCAGCCCGAGCCGCCCGCGGGCACTCCGCCCGCCGCCGGCGGCCGCTAAAACACGGAACCTTGGATTTCGATCGCTTAGGCCGCGTCCTCCAACCCTAGTTAGCGCTTCATCCAATCTTCATGGGACTTTCGCCGCACCGCCGGCGAAACTGAAGAAGTGAAACACTTTCGTCTTCCTGTATTCGCTTTAGCCTTCATCACCGCTTCTGCCTTTGCTTCGGGTAAACCGGTGACGCCGGAACAGATGAGCGGCAATCCTGCTCCAATGAAGGCAACGGCTTTGCCGATGCCGGAGGCAAACATTTATTGTCCTCCCTTCGATGCAGCGGTGGCGGAGCTCAAGTCTCCCGATGACTGCAACTGTCCCGATCCCAATAGTGATCAATGCCGGATGAAGCAGATTTTGTCGGCGCGCGAAAGATGTGAATCAGCGTTGATGAAGGACGGTAAATGGATTGGCGACCAGATGTGGAACGGACAGGAAAACACTCGCTTGGCATCGGACAGAGTTCAGTTGGCTGCTGACAAGGCGCAGAGTGACGCCCAAAACAACGAGGGTGTGCTTCAGCAAGCGGCTTCCAGATTTCGCCTTGCGGGCGATCACTTTTGGGCGTGTCGTACTAAAGCTCCCGAGTGGATGAATAATTTGACTCGCTACCAAAAAACTGAAGATCAGTTGGTTGCGGTATGCGCCGAGAAAGCCATGCCGGAGGAGCGAATTAAAGTTGAGATTCAGATGAAGCCGAAAGTTCAATCCTACGCCAAGACCTGTGCGGAAGGTGAGAAGGCTTCGGCACAGAATCGTGACGCCAAATATGCCGAGTTCATGAAGCGTAACCAAACGCAAGATCCTTCAAGTTCATCGGACAGCTCAAGATCCTCGCCCAGCGTGCCTTCGGGATCTGCAGCTCCCGCGGCAGACAACTCTTCTTCGACCTCCACGGCGAGTGGAACAGTGAAACCCACCGAACCTGCGAAACCTACGACGGCCTCCACCGCGAAAGATCCGGCTACCGATACGGGTGCCCTTGCTGGCGCCCCGGCAGCGAACACGCCGCTCCTGGGGCCGGAAGCTTATCCGAACTCGAACCCTCCATATGATCCTAGCCAAGACCAGCAGCCGCAACAGCCCCAAGGTGGCCAGCAAGGCGGCAAGGGTGGAGGAGACAGTGGTGGTGGAGACAAGGGTGGCTCGGGCGACCAGAGCAAGGGCGGCGACTCACAGCACTCGCCTACCGATAAGCCGGCGCAATCGCCCGCGGCCAATGCACCCGATCAGGCCACGCTCGACCAAATTAAACAGGACATGAAAGACAAGATTGCGGCGGAGAAAGAAGCTGCTGCGCTCAAGGCCGCTCAAGATGCGCTCAAAGCGAACCAAATCTGTAGCGTAAACCAGGTAAAAAATCCCACGACGGGGGCGATGGAAGCCAAGACCACCTGTGTGCAGAAGCCGGCGGCGGGAACGCCCTCTAGCAACTCTAAGGTGAACCCTACGGTGAAGAACCTGATCAACGAGCGCGACGCCCTCTACAGTGGCCAACCCAAGCCGGTGCTGAAGTCGACGAAGTAAGGACCAGGCCCGTTTCGTTGTACAATTCTCTGTGGCCTCGCAGGCCCCGGTCCGCTATGGATCCGGGGCATGTCCTTTAAAGGTCGCGTTAGCACGCGTGAAATCGAACAGAACCCCGTAGACATCGAGGCCGATCAATCCGACGCTTGGATGCAAGAAACCCTCGCTGAGGCGGCGCCTAGCTCCGATTTGACCGATTTGGCCCCCGAAGAGTGGGCTAAAAAATGCAATATTTCGGCCCAGTTGCGGCTGGAAATGGCAGGGCCGGATTATGTCGTGAAGGGGCACTTCGATGCCTCGGTGCCCAGCCCCTGCTCGCGCTGCGGAGACCTCTTTCAGGCCCAGCGCCAGGCCGACTTCAATGTGGTCATGCACCGGATTATGAAAGACGAAGATGCCGAAATCGAAGACGACAGCGGCGATGCCGATTACGTCTTCCTTAAAAAGGACGAGGTCGATTTACGGCAGATCGTTTCGGAGCAATTGATTGTTCTAGAACCCGTCGCCGAATGCCCCGCGCGCAAGGCCGATGGGAGCTGCGCACTCTGCGGGAAAAACCCTCAATTCGCTGGACAAGTCCAGGAAATCCGTGCAGATTCCCCGTTTGCCAAACTTGGCGCGCTTAAATTGGGCGACAAAAAGTCCGGCAAAAAAGACTGAAAAAGAGGTTTAAAGAGTTATGCCAGTTCAGAAGAGTAAACGTTCCCGGATGCGTCGTGGCCACGGCCGCGCTCACTTCTTTTTGACCCCGAAAACTTTCTCCGTCGTTAAAGAGACGGGCGAGTTTGTGATGCCCCACCGCGTTTCGCCGATGGGCTTCTACAAAGGCAAAAAAATCTTCAAGACCAAGGAAGAAGTTAAGTCGGACGCCTGACTTGAGATCTCGCATCATTGGCACCGGGATGGGCATGCCCACCCGGGTCGTCACCAACTTCGATCTCGAAAAAATCGTCGATACCAGTGACGAGTGGATTCGTACTCGCACTGGTATCCGAGAACGTCGCTTCGTTGATTCCGCAAAAGGTCAAACTCTCAGCACCATCGCCATTGAAGCTGCTCGCGAAGCGCTCGAACGCTCCGGCCGCAAGGCCACCGAAATTGACCTCGTCATTTGTTGCACCACCACTCCC
>JAFEAR010000087.1 GCA_018266335.1 Bdellovibrionales bacterium | reverse complement strand
CGAGTGGAACGTCGCCATGATGGTCAACCTCGCCCGCACCCTCCGCAAAATGATCCGCAACCAGGAAGCCGGCGTTTGGGAGCGCCCCGCCGAGTTCCAGCGCGAAATCCGAGGCATGCGCGTCGGCCTCTGGGGCTACGGCGGAATCGGCCGCGAAACCGCCCGCCTGGCTCGACTCATGGGGCTCGAAGTCTGGGTCCTCTCCCGCACCGGCATCCAACCCACGGGCGACGTCTATACCGTCCCCGGCACAGGCGACCCCCAAGGCAAACTCCCCAACCGCGTCTTCCTCAAAGGGCAGGAAAAGGAATTCTTGAGCGGACTCGATTTCCTCATCCTAGCCATGCCCCTGACCCCCACCACCCAAGGCCAAATCGGTGAGGAGGAGTTACAAGCCCTCCCCCGCACGGCTTACGTATTGAACCCCTCCCGCGGCCCACTCATTAAGGAGGAAGCCCTCCTCCGCGCCCTCCGCGAAAACTGGATTGCCGGCGCCGCCCTCGACACCCACTACAAATACCCCCTCCCCGCCGACCACCCTCTCTGGCGCTTCCCCAACGTCATCCTCACCCCCCACATCTCCGGCTCCACCCTCAGCCAGCACTTCACCCACCGCATCTGGGACATCTTCGGCGAAAACGTCCGCCGCCTCTCCCACTCCCGCCCCCTAATGAACGAACTAAGCAAAGCCCAACTCAGCGAATAAATCCTTTACCGCCATCCAAGATCATTGATCTACTGACATGTGGCGCCTCTCCATTTCCGCCCGCCTCTTCTTGCTCTGTCTTACGGCCCGCGCTCTCTTGTTCGCCTGCACCTGCATCCCCCAGGGCGTCAACGTGACCGCGCGGATGCAGCCGTCGTCTTCCAAGGCATCGTCACCAACATCTCCGCTTTACCGGTCCGGAAGTTTTGTGACTCTACGGCCCCCACCAACAAGGCCCGCAAGACCCTCCGCGCCCTCGGCAAAGCTCGCCTCCCGCGCTGATACTCCCGAAACCCCGCCCACCGTGCCTATGTCCGTCGCCCGTTCCGCACCCGATAACATGCAATAATTCACATATGTCCTACGCGGAAGAGTGGAAAAAGTGTAAGGAGAAGTACGAACGTGAGGCCAAGGAAAAGAAGCCCAGCGAAAAGTGGTTCGGCAACATCCGCAAATCCACCGGCCTGGAATCGGCCTGCAAAGATCTCGACTCCGCCATCGCCAAAGCGAACCGGCCCGCCAGCGAAAAGGCCCTCACCAGCCTCAAAAAGGCCGGCGAAGCCTACCTCCAACTCCTCGACAAAACCATAGCCGCTGAACCCAACATGGCCAAACAGTTCAAAACGCAAAGTCTGCGCAATGGACTCGACGCCATCGTCCGCGATGCCCATAACGAGATCAAGGGACTCGACCAGGGCCAGTTTGACGCCGTCATGGGCCCCGACATCATGTCGCGCTTCAACGGACTCAAGTTCCACGGCGACGCTTTCGTCAAATCGTTCGCCACCAATGCCCAGTTCCAGCAATCGTACACAACCAAAGCCGTCTCCCCCCTCCTCGTCAAAAATCAAACCGACTTCGCCACCGCCTTTCAAATTTGCCTCGTCAACCACCAGAAATTCGCCTCCCACAAGGGCAAAACCATGAAGAAGTCCACCGCCCTTCTCGTCGGCCGGACGTGCTTAAAAAACATCATGGACAACATCGGCCACGACGGCATGATGGGCGCCCTGAGAACGTGGGAATACAACCAGGCCGCTGACACCAAGGGCAACAACGACGAGCTAGGCCGCTTCAAAAAATCCACGTCCTACCAGATACTCCAGAAAATCGGCGCCACCCTCGGCGAAGACGAACAAAAGCTCAACGCCGCCATCGCGAAAGTCGAAAAGATAGTCCTCTAGTCCGCCTGCCCGCACAACCCCCAAAACCAAAACCGGACGTTCACAACTTTTTAAAATTTATTTTTCGATCCTTTTCTTCTATTTAACAAAAGCAATACGCCAACTTTTTCTGCCCTCCCGCTAACTTGTGCACGGATGAGCCGTACTCCGCCCATCCACATTTCAATCACAGGAGAGCAAGAAAATGCTGATATCGAAAAAGCAGTACCAGGCCAATCAGGCCAACGCAAAGAAGTCCACGGGCCCCAAAACCCCCGAAGGCAAAAAAGTGTCCCGGCTCAACGCCGTCACCACCATGCTTTACACAAAGGAGACAGTTGTATACGCCGCCGGTGAAACCGACGCCATGTGGGAATCCCACCGCCAACGTTTAGTCGACGACCTGGAACCCCAAGACTCCGTCCAAATGGTAATCGTCGAAGACATGGCCAGCATCAGCTTCCGCATGGCCCGCCTGCGCCGCATGGAAGCCGGCCATTTAGACACCCGCGCCAACGCCCTCTACAACGCCACCATCACCCGCGACAAAGACTGCACACCCATCAACCCCCACTATGACGGTTGGCCCACCGCCATCCCCGAAGGCAACGCCAAACTAATGGGCGACACCGCCGCCCAAGTCACCACCTGCACCAAGCTCCTCCCAGAAATCTGGCGTCAAGAAGTCCGTCTCCGCACCGCCTGGGAAAAGAATCTAAAGCTCCTAAAGCAACTCCAAGCCGAGCAAGCCGCAGCCGAGGAAGAAATCGAACCCCAAGAAGTTGAAACCAAACAAGATGACTTCGAGCAGCCTCTAACCCCAAAGCCCCCGCAAACGCAAATCAACACCGGCAAAGGCGAAGCCGAGCCGAAACCAAGCGTCCCAACCCCCATCAAATAACCCCAACCGCCCCGGCGTCCGTCGCGACGCCGCCAAACTAACCCTCGGACGACGCCAGTCCCAAACGAACCCAGCCCGACGTGTCCCCAAACCCAGAAAAAGGAAATCTGACGCCCGTAAAGGCGCACTCAACCCGAACCCAGCAGCACCCCGTCCGCATTCTGTCTCCTATCTCCTACCTCCTGAATTCTTCCCGCAGGGCGCACCGAGCCCCCAATCCAGCAGCACCCGTCCGCATTCTGCCTCCTGTCTCCTACCTCCTGAATTCTCCTTCCGCGCTACCATAGTACTTCCCCTACCCCCAATGGCTCCTTCCCCCCTCGACCTCAAAAAGACGGTCAATTTGCCCCAAACTGCCTTCCCCATGAAGGCCAACCTGCCCACGCTCGAGCCCAAGCTGCTCGCCCGCTGGCAGGCTGAAGGACTCTACGGCAAGCTCCGCGCCGCCGGAAAAGGCCGCGCCCGCTACGTCCTCCACGACGGTCCCCCCTACGCCAACGGCAACATCCACCTCGGCCACGCCCTCAACAAGACTCTCAAGGATTTCATCGTCAAAACCAAGACGATGGCCGGTTTCGACTCTCCCTACGTCCCCGGCTGGGACTGCCACGGCCTCCCCATCGAAATCAAAGTCGACGGTCAGCTCGGCTCCAAAAAGGCCCGCATGACCACCGCCGAGTTCCGCCAGGAGTGCCGCAAATACGCCTCCAAGTACGTGGAACTCCAGAAGCAGGGCTTCATCCGCCTCGGCATCTTCGGCGATTGGGACAACCCCTACCTCACCATGTCGGCCGACTTCCAGGCCGTCATCGCCGGCGCCTTTGTCGACTTCCTCGATAAGGGCTACATCTACAAAGGCCTCAAGCCCGTCAACTGGTGCATCAAGGACAAGACCGCCCTCGCCGAAGCCGAGGTCGAGTACGAGCAGCACACCAGCCCCTCCGTCTGGGTCCGCTTCGCCCTAGTCTCCGACCCCACCGCGATCGATCCCGCGCTCGCCGGCAAGCAAGTCTACGGCCTCATCTGGACCACCACCCCGTGGACCCTCCCGGCCAACATGG
>JAFEAR010000086.1 GCA_018266335.1 Bdellovibrionales bacterium | reverse complement strand
TGCGCAGGAGGCTGCCCAAACGGCTGCAGCTCCCGATCCCGTTAAAGGCTTGCTCGTAAACCTGCCCATCTTCTTGGCCCTCTTCGGCCTTTTCTACTTCGGCATCGTCCGTCCGCAGAAACAACAGCAGAAGAAACAAGTTGAGTTCGTATCGAGCCTTGGCAAGGGCGACGAAGTCGTCACCCAGAGCGGCATTATCGGCACCATTCGTGGTCTGACGGACCGCGTGGCGACGCTGGAAGTTTCGCCGGACACCGAAATCAAAGTTCTCCGCAGCCAAATTCAGGCGCGCCTTAAAGACATTCTGAACGGTTGATTCCTTAGGAAGGAAACGCACATGGATAAAGTAACTCGCTATAAATTTTACGGCTGCATCCTTCTGGCGCTGGCCACCTTCTGGTTGCTGTCGCCAACGGTGTGGAGCATTTCGCATCCCGACGCCGATGCAAACAAAATGCCGGGCTGGATGCCCAACACTGCCATGAAACTGGGCCTCGACCTGCAAGGTGGCATTCACATGGTCATGGGCGTGGACTTGGACAAAGTCGTGCGCGATCAGCTCGCTAGCTACGGCCGCATGATGGAGAAGGAAGGCGAAAAAGAAAACATCGTCGGCCTGAAGTCGCACGTGCCCGAAGGCAAGTTCGAACTCGAAATCGACTCGCCCAGCAAAGAAGTGAAAGACCGCGCGGCCGCCATGCTGCAAAAGAACTTCGGCAGCCTGACCTTCGTGGGCGAAAGCGACAACACCCTCGTTGCGCGCATGAGCTCCGAGAAGGAAGACGAGATTCGCCAACGTGCCTGGGACCAGAGCATCGCCACCATCCGTAACCGTATTGACGAGTTCGGCGTGGCCGAGCCCATCATCACCCGCAAGGGCGACAACCAAATTCTGGTGCAGTTCCCCGGCGCTAAGGAACCCGAGCGTCTGAAGAATTTGATTGGCCAAACGGCGCAGCTCTCGTTCCAAATCGTGCACGACTGCCAAAACGCCGAGTGCCTAGGCAAACAACAGGCCGACCTTATGACTAAAATTAAGGTGGCCGAAGAGAAGGGCAAGTACAACCGCGACACCTTCAAACGCTTGTCCGAGTACCGCGCCAAACTCAACGAAGACCTCAAGGGTCAGCTTCCGGCCGACACCATCCTTACCTTCGAACGCGAAAAAGACGTCAACGTGAACAACTCGAACACGCTACGCCCCTTCCTGCTCTCCACCAAACACACGCTCTCGGGTGAATACATCGAGAACGCCGACGTGGTGCTGAACAAGTCGGACCGTCTGGCCGGCATGGAAATGCCCGAAGTGTCGTTCCAAATGAACGTGGCCGGCACGCCGCTGCTCGGCGCGCTGACCACCGAATTCCAAAACCACTACATGGCCATCGTGCTGGACGGCGTGGTGAAGAGCGCACCGCAAATTAACTCGCCCATTCCGAGCGGCTCGGGCCGCATCACGCTGGGCCGCGGCTCCTTCGACGAAATGCTCGGCGAAGCACGCGACTTGTCCATCGTGCTCCGCGCTGGCGCTATGCCCGCGACCATCGAAATTCAGGAAGAGCGCACCATTGGGCCCAGCCTGGGTCTCGATGCCATTCATGCCGGCAAGAACGCATTGGCACTCACCGTCGTGCTCGTGTTCACCTTCATGGCCATTTACTACGGCTTCTCGGGCATCATCGCGAACATCGTGACGCTCATTAACATTGGCCTCATCGTGGCGATTCTGGGCATCATGGGAGCAACGCTCACTCTGCCCGGCATTGCGGGTATCGTGCTCACCATCTCGATGGGCGTGGACGCACTGATCATTATTTTCGAACGCATGCGCGAAGAATTGCGCGCCGGTCGCAACCGCAAACAAATTGTTTCGCTCGGTTTTGACCACGCTTTCGCTACGATTCTGGACTCCAACGTAACGACCGCCATTGGCGCTTTCGTACTCCTAGAGTACGGCACGGGCTCGGTGCGCGGCTTTGCCCTGACGCTGCTCGTGGGTATCACTGTGAACGTGTTCATGGCGACCTTCTACACGAAAGCCCTCTTTAACTACTTCCTCTCCAAGAGTACCGATGCGCACCCCATCACGGTGGGTCTGAGCAAAAAAGAACTCGTGGAAGCAACGGCCTAAGCGCGGAGGACTCAAGCAACATGGAACTATTTAATCCGAAATACCTAAAATACGACTTCGCTAAGTACTTTCGCTTGGCGGGATTTATCTCGATCGCGCTGACGATCATCAGCTTGGGCGCCATTGTGTACCCCGGCCTGAACTACGGCATCGACTTCCGCGGGGGCATTGAAGCCTCCGTGCGCTTCAAAGACACGAACGTAAGCCAAGCGGCCCTGCGTGAAGCACTCGACGCCAAACTTAACAACGTGTCCATTGTGAACTTCAGCGAAGCCGGTCAAACAGAATTTCTGGTCACGGCGCAGAGCTCGGACAAGGCCTCGGTCTCGACGATTCTGAAGACCGTACTCGCCGAAAAATTCGGCGCCGAGAACGACGCCTGGACACTGAAGAAGCTCGACGTTGTAGGCCCCAAAGTAGGCTCGGAACTGCGCAAGTCGGCGTTGCTATCGCTCATTTACACCTGCTTGCTGGTGACGATTTACATGTACTGGCGCTTTGACCTTCGTTACTCGCCCGGCGCGCTGGCGTGTATTTTTCACGATTTGATTTTGACCGCGGGCTTTATGGCCCTCACTCGCGGCGAATTCGACATGACGGTGATGGCGGCTTTTCTGACCCTCGCCGGCTACTCCATCAACGACACGGTGGTGGTCTTTGACCGTATTCGTGAGATCGAGAACAAATCTAAAAACCGCTCGCGCCGCGACATTGTGAACGAAGCGATCAACTCGACGCTCTCGCGTACGATCATGACCGCCGGCACTACGCTCGTTAGCTGCATCGTGCTGTACTTCGTGGGCGGCCCCACGCTACACCAATTCTCGCTTGCGTTGTTCTTCGGTATCATCGTGGGTACCTACAGCTCGGCCTACATTGCGGCGCCCCTGTATATTTGGGCCGACGCTTACCTTTCTAAACGCTCCGCGGATCAGGCCGCGCATGCAAAAGTCTAACTGGACTCCACGCCGCGCGGGCGAGGCTCCGGCCTCGCTGCGCGCTCGCTACGGGCGCATGCTCTCGCAGCTCCTGTGGTCCCGTGGCTGGGACGAAGACGCCTCTCACGAGTCGCGCTTTGAAGCGCGGCTCGACACTCTCACTTCGCCCTTCAAACTAAAGAACATGGATGCAGCCGCAGACCGCGTGGCCCGCGCCATTCAAAGCGGCGAAGCCATCGCCATTTACGCCGACTACGATATTGACGGTATGAGTGGCCTGGCCATTTTGGTTTCGTTCTTCGAAGCCTGTGGCGCGACTAAAGTGGTGGCCTACCAGCCCGATCGTTTGCACGAAGGGTACGGCGTGCATCCAGATGCTATTCGCAAACTTTATGACGACGGTGCACGCGTGGTCATTACGGTGGACACGGGCATTGCGGCCTTCGATGCCGCCCTGGAAGCCCAACGAATTGGGTTGGATTTTATTGTGACCGATCACCACCAGCAAATTGGCGAAGTGCCCGCGGGCGCTACGGTGGTGAATCCTAATCAGCGCGGCGACGACAGCGAATTGGGTTACTTGTCGGGCGCGGGAGTGGCTTTTTATTTGGCCATGGCCGTGCGTGCGCGGCTGCGCGACGCCCAACACTTTACGAGCGAGCGCCCGCAGCCGGACATTAAAAACTGGCTCGACTTGTTTGTGCTCGGAACAATTGCGGACCACGTGGATCTGGCCGGCGACAACCGCGCCCTGGTGCGTGCGGGTCTTAAGCAACTGGAGGTCACGCAGCGGCCGGGGCTTAAGCTTTTGCGCCAACGCACTCTGCCGCGCAGCTCTGCCCTAAGCGCGCGCGACGTGGCCTTTAGCCTGACGCCCAAACTCAACGCCGCTAGTCGCATGGGCCAGGCGGCCCTTTCGACCGAACTTTTGCTAACGACGAGCGAAACACGCGCCGCCGAGTTGGTGGACGCCATTATGGAACTGAACGCTCAGCGTAGCGCGATTCAGGCGCAGATTTTCGACGAGGCCATTGCCCAGGTGGGCGAGAATCCAGACATGCCCGTGATTGTGGCACGCGGCGAATGGCACGAAGGCGTGCTGGGCATTGTGGCCGCAAAACTTGTGGACCGTTACCGCCGCCCCGCCATTGTGCTTACGCAGCTGCCGCACGATCCGAACTTTTTGCGCGGCTCCATGCGCACGATTACGGAAGTGTCGTGCATTGCCGCGCTCAACGCTTGCCGCGATTTGCTAACTCGCTACGGCGGACACGAAATGGCCGCAGGCCTGCTGCTGGAAGTGAGCAAGTTTGAATCGTTCCTAACGGCGCTGCAGGACTCGCCCGCCAAACTTGCCGGTGAATCGCTGGGTAAGAACGAAATTGCATTCGACGGTGAACTACCGTGGGAAGATTTGTTGCCCGAGCGGATTCAGGCCCTCGACGGACTAGGCCCGTGGGGCGCCGGCAATCCGGAACCGCTCTTCCTAGTGGAGGGCATTGATCTGTCCTCGCTGCGCATTCTGAAGCAGCAACACGTCAAAATTGAGTTACCGCAGGGAACCGAAATGATCGGATTCTTCAAGGCGAACGAAATAGAGGCCTTCCGCAAAGCTGGGCATCAAAAAATTGATGCCTTGCTAAAACCCGAGACGAATCGCTTTCGGGGGACCGAAACAGTACAATTGAAGCTGGAGTATGTCCGACCACACCAAAACCAAGATTCTGGTACTGGATCCTGACCGGGATTTCCTGGACGTAGTTTTGCGCGCGCAGCGCAGCGAAGACGCCGTGGTCGTGGGTGAGCACTTTGACTCGCGCTCTAAACCGCAACTTTCGGAACTCATTCAAAATCATTACCCGGACATTGTGGTGGTTAACTTGGACGTGGATGACGAAATCGATTTCGGCTCGCCCATTACCGAAGTGCAAAGCATTCCGCTCTCGCTGTGTCCGCTAATTTTGGGTACGAGCGCGCGCGATGCCTTTGCGCTGCGCCAACGCGCATACCAACTGGGCATTGATGATTTTTTGCTGCGCCCGTTTAATCCGCAGGAATTGTGGTTCCGCCTGGATTCGCTCATGCGCACGCGGCGTTTGCAGCGACAAATTGACTCGGCCTCGCGCAATTTAAGTTTGCTGAACTCCAAGCTAGCGGCCTCGAACCGCAAGCTCGAGCAAATGACCCTGACCGACGAGCTCACGGGCCTGAGCAACATGCGCTACATGCACAAGTTTTTGGAAAGCCACTTTATGATCGTCAAACGGCACGCGCG
>JAFEAR010000085.1 GCA_018266335.1 Bdellovibrionales bacterium | reverse complement strand
TAGGCGGAGCTTTATAAAGCTCTGCCTTTTTATCCTGGCAAATAACAATAAGTCATCGACCAATAACTGCAATAGATCTTTGCCAAAAACGGCTTGCCTCTCTTTTTACCTCTTTGCTACCACTAACTGTTCTTTCATCTCTTTCAAATCTCCCAGGACCAAAGCACTAGCTCCGCACAACGCACTTATCGAGACCTTGCCCTGAGCAAACTTGTTTGTGCGTTTCAGTCCGCTCAAATGCCTGCACGACATTTAGCTGCGAAGTTAGCGCCCTGGTCCTGCGTTTCACGGTCAGCAAGAGATTTTCCCGGGTCACTTGCCTGACCTCGGGTCACTTGTCTGACCTTAGGTCTCTTGTCTGACCTTAGTCCCACCGTGTCTTTCCGGTGGCCAAAAACCTTTTTTCATTCGTCAAAACATATGCAAACTCACCCAAACGAGTTTTACGACGCCATCGTCATCGGTAGCGGTTACGGCGGCTCGGTATCAGCTTTCAGACTGGCCGAGTCCGGCCTGAAGGTAGCTGTGTTGGAAACCGGCTATCACCACAAGGCACCCAACATGCCGCGCGGTGAAGAATCCGAATGGAATCCTCAAGAAGGACACTACGGTCCGCACACCGTCCACCGCCTCTCCAAGTCCGTGACGGCCTGGTACGGTACGGCTGTCGGCGGCGGCTCCATCGTCAATGCGGCGGTGATGATCCGCATGAACAACTTCCCCAACTGGGCCGGCGGCATCACGCGCGAGACCTTGAACCCGTACTACGACCGGGCGGAAGCCATGCTCGGCGCACGCGTCTACCCGGTGGCCCAGCCCCTCATGCCCTACGCCGGCACGATCAAGACCAAGGTCATGCTGGAAGCCGCGCAGAAGCTGGGCGTGCCCTCGGTGACGCCGCCGGTGGCCATCACCTACCGCCAGCCCGACGAGCCCATTGGCACCATCAAGATCAACGCCCACGGCGCCGAGCAGCAAGGCTGCCGTCAGTGCGGTGAGTGCTCCCTGCCCGGCTGCAACTACCAGGCCAAAAACAGCCTGGACTTCAACTACCTACACGCCGCCGCCACTCGCCATGGCGCCAAGATCCTGCCCGGCAACAAGGTGGACAAAATCGCCCGCATGCCCGGCGGCTACTGGGAGGTGACGACCATCGACCCCAAGAGCGGCGAGACGCGCCAGTTTCAAGCACGCCTGGTGGTGGTGGCAGCCGGTTCGGTGGGCTCCAGCGAGCTCCTGCTGCGGCAAAAGCACGTGCACGGCACCCTGCCCGATCTCTCCGCGCGCCTCGGTCGGCAGTACACGTCCAACGGCACCTTCATCGGCTTTGCCATCCGCGCCAAGCGCGACCTTGATCCCTCGGGCGGTCCGGAAATCACTGCCGGTCTGGACTTCCAAGGTCCGGACGGAAAGACTCAGGGTCACCTGATGTTCGACGGCAGCTTCCGCGGCTTCACCTACGAGACGTTCTTCGTCACCGGGCGCCTGGTCGGGCTGAAGCGCTGGGCCATCAAGGTCGTCTCCAAAGGCTTCAAGCTGGCGGAGAAGCTCAAGCTACTGGAACCGCGCAAGACGCTGCCGCTGCTCGTCATCGGTCGCGACAATGCGGTGGGCAGCTTCACTCTCAACAAGGAGGGCCGTATCCAGACCGACCTCAACCCGCAGGACAACGCCTCCTTTTACCGCCGGGCCAACGAGCACATGCGAGCCTTCACCAGGGCCATGAGAGCCAGCTTCCTGCCCTTCCCGCACTGGGCTCTGGAGCGCAAAATCGACGTGCCGCACAACCTCGGCGGTGTCCCCATGGGCGATACCATCGAGGAGGGCGTGGTCGACTCCTATGGTCGCGTCTACGGCTACGACAACCTCGTCGTGCTGGACGGCTCGATCATCCCGGCCACCATGGGCGCCAATCCGGCCCTGACCATTGCCGCTCTGGCCGAGCGCTCGATGGAAAAGCTCCTGCCGGGGTTGAAGCGCACCCGCCGGGTGAGCACCGAGGACCGCGACACCAGCGTCGACGGCGCACCGTATACGGTGCAAGCGCCATTGACAATGACGAAGCCCGTCACCCGCGACATGACCGCACAATTCGAGGAGGAGCACTTTCGCGTGCAGCAAGCACGCATGGCCGGCAAGCGCTTTGCTCTGCCCGCGCGCATGGCTGACAAAGTGGTACTCTTTGTGCCGGGCATCCTCGCTCGCCACATGGGCAATCACTCCAAGCAGCTCCTGGGCCGCCTGCGCCACATCGGGCTCTCGGTGACGCCGGTACCGGTCAACACTGACATCGACACGGCGCAAAACGTGGAGATGATCAAGGACCACATCCGCAGCCTGCCCGAGGATGTGCAATGCATCCTCATCGGTCACAGCCGTGGCGGCATCATGCTCCTCGATGCCTACCGCCAGCTGGGCATCTGTGACCAGATCAAGGTCTCGCGCATCATCCTCATCCAGAGCCCGGTCAACGGCGCTCCGGTAGCGGACTTTGTCGTGGGCAAAAACGCCCTGCGCCGCTCCGTGGCCTGGGGCAGCCGCATCGTCTTTGGCAACAACGTCATGGACACGGTGCGGGAGCTCAGCCAGCAGGGTCGCTACATGGCCCAGCGCGCCCTGCCGCCCCTCACTGCCCGTGACCTGGCCAAGATCTACACCTTGCGCTCGGTGATCGGTAAAGGCGACAGCCCGAGCTTTGAGCTCATGCGCAAGCTCAACGCCAAGGCCGGACAAAAGAGCGATGGCATCACGCCCTACGAGCTCTCGGAAATCCCGGGCGCCAACGACGTGACCATCGAGGGTTACGACCACGAACAGTCCGTCATCCAGGAGCCCACGCGCCTGAAGCGGCTGACCGGCTACAAAGCCAGCGCCGACTACGAGTCCGGCGATGTGGTGGAAGCGCTCGTGCGCTTGTCCTATCGCAACTGAGGTCGAGAAGTAGCCGATTAGAGCTACTCTGAAAGCTGCCTGGTGCTTGCCAAAAGCAAGTCGCCGGGCGGCTTTTCTTTTTTCATTTTACCACTATATCTTACAGTATTACATATTTTGTTGCCCTCATAGCGATTAGCATGTTCCAATTGGCATCGGTCAAATTTTGTCTAGTGACTAGACAAAATTACGCTGACGCGAAAAAAAACGAAATCAAATGCAAATTGCTGATTGCAAACATTCGACTTAGCCTGCCTGTCTCTTCAATCGCGGACCTTTAGGGGCAGCGTGATTTTGATCGCTAGCTACACTTTTGGCAGCGGCACCAGCGATAACACTGCTCTCAAAATCAGCTACGGTCTTACGATTGGCCGCATTATTTAAAACAATCGAGGTATCAGGCAAGCGGATAAATTTCGAGGTACCATCAGGGTTTTTGCCAAAGCGCGGCGATCTGTCAAGCTCTCTTTGATCATAAGTCTTAGCCGCGTTATAGAGATTTCGATCAGCCTCAAGTAGCTGCTGCCTGCTTGCCTGCGAATCGCGCAGACCTCTGATAGCATCAGCGGATTCTTCTCCAGGGTCGGGAAAATAATCACTTG
>JAFEAR010000084.1 GCA_018266335.1 Bdellovibrionales bacterium | reverse complement strand
CGGGCGCCCACTTTAAAAAAGTTGCCAGCAGAGTCAGCTCGGTGGGCAGGTAAGGCACGCGGCCACCGTTTTCGATACCGAAGAACATTTGGGCCGGCTGACGATTGCGGCCGTCCACGGCTTCAATCAAATCGGCCGGCGACAAGCGATAGTAACCCGCCGATCCGCTCAGCCCGGCCGCGACGGAATTATTTTGCATCAAATCGCTCACCAGGAAGGCGGTAATCTCCGTGGCTACCTGAATTAAGAAGGTGGAATGCGCCGGATTCCGGTAGGAAAGGTAGGCCTCGAGGAGCTCGGCATTTTCGACCGCCAGCTTTTCGGTGGCCACGAACTTATCGGGATCGCGCCCCGCCGAACGGAAGAACCCGCCGCCTATCACATCGCACGCGTGCGACGAACCTAGTCGCGTGAGCGCTAGCTCCGCCCACTTAGCGAGTTCCGGCGAAGCCAGCAGACACTTGTAAACGGAGGGATAGTGAAACACCTCACCCTGCCCCACGAAACCCGATTCAAAATCGAGGCTCTGCTCGAGCGGCGTTAACCAGGCGCCCATCATTTTGTCGTCGAGCCAGGCATCTACGTCTTCGCCCTCGAGTTTGCCGTGGGAGAGTCCCAGCGGATCGCTCGGTGCAAGCGCCGCGCGCTGAGTTTGCGCCAGGCCGCGCAAAGAATCGGAATCGATTTTCCAGGCCTGCAGCATTTGTCCCAGCAAATCCACGAGCGGTTTAGCTTCTAACGAAGGCGTGCCCATGATGGGCGCTCCGGAATAGGGATCCAAAAATAAATTCAGCGGCCAGCCGGACCGGGCCGCCATGCTCTGAAGCAAAAATTGCGCGGCCTGATCGGTCTCGCCTGCGGTGTCGCGATTCAACTCGCAAGTCACGAATTGTTTGCGGAGCTCAACGACGTGCGGATCGTTCCATACCTCGGACTTCCACGCGCGCGCGTCTTCGCTCCACGGAGCATCGAGCAAAAGCCAAACGGGCACCTTGCGGCGCACTCCCTCGGCGAGTGCCGCATCCAGACGATTTTCAGTGTAACGAGACTTTGCCATTCGCTGCTCCCATCGCTAGAACCGACTTTATGCTGCGGCAATCGAAAACACCAGTCGTTCCGGCCCGGGTAGAGCTCCTCACCATTGGTCGCGAAATTTTGGACGGCCGCGTGATCGACACGAACTCCGTCTTCATGGCCGAATCGCTCAAACAAATTGGCCTCGTGCCGCGTTATGCTCAGCGCGTAGACGACGATCGCGAACGAATCCAAGAGGCTTTTACCCTCGCCGCCACGCGCGCAGACATTATTCTGGTGACCGGCGGCCTGGGCCCCACCTCCGACGACATCACGGCCGAATGCCTGGCCACTTTTTTGGGCGAGCGCCTTGCCCTCAACGCCGAAGCCCTCGCACAAGTACAAGCCAGGCTCACGCTGCTCAAACGCCCGCTAACTGAAGTGCAACAAAAGCAGGCGCTGCTTCCGCCCAGTTGTTTTGTGCTCCCGAACCCCGAAGGCACGGCGCCCGGTTTTGGTGTGGAGCGCGCTTCGCCCTGGGGCAGCAGCCACGCACAGCAATGGTTCTTTATGCCCGGAGTGCCGCGCGAAATGAAGCGAATGCTCCGCGAGCACGTGCTACCGCGCCTACCGGGAGTGGCGGGTTACCGCACCTGGACCTGGGCCACACACTTCACCGCCGAAGCCGACTTGCAGGTGAGCCTCACGCCCCTCGAAAAACAATTACCCCCGGGGTTTGAAGTCACCTACCGCACGCGCTTTCCGGAAAATCACGTGGGCCTCCACGCCGATTGCGATACGCCCGAACGCTCGCAGGCCTTCGACGACTTCAAACAAAAAATCACAACGGCGCTGGACGAAACTTGCTTCTCCTCCGGAGCCCTCTCGTTCCCCTCGCTCGAACAAATCGTTCTGCAAAAACTACAAGATCACCAGGCTGCGCTCTTTACCGTAGAGTCGTGCACGGGCGGACTCATCGCCCACCGAATTACGGAATTGTCCGGATCCAGCCGCGCCCTCATCGGTGGCGAAGTGGTGTACGACAACGAAGTTAAAATTGCTCTGGGCGTGCCCCGCAGCACGATCCTGCAACACGGCGCGGTCTCGCGCGAAACCGCGATTGCCTTGGCGCAGAGCGGACTCGAGCGTTTGCAGCGCCTCACGGCCACGCAAAAATTCCGCGAGCTCTACTGCATCGCCACGACGGGCATTGCCGGACCCACGGGCGGCACTCCCGAAAAACCCGTTGGCCTGTGCCACATCGCTCTCGCGCGGAGCACCGGCCCCACGCTGCACGAAGAAGTACATGGCCGCTCCGCCCTTGATCGTTCGCTGCTCAAGCTCTTCTTCGCACAAAAGGCCCTCGACCTCCTCCGCAAAAATCTCCTCGCGTAGATCCAAAGCCCAAGACTTGACCCGGCCCAACCCAAACCCTACAAACAATTTCATGAGCATCGCTTTCAAATTTGCCCTTACCTGTACTCTGGCTCTTTCCCTGGGCGCCTGTGGCGACTCTAAATCTAGCGAAGGCAACAACAATGGCGGCGGCACGAGTGCGCCCACGGGCAACGGAAACAACACTCCGGCAGATGCTGGCAACAACACCACCAATACTGCTCCCACCCAGGGCAACGCTCAAAAACTAGTGGGCTATTGGTCGATCTCCGGCAAGGGGCCCAAGGGTAACGCCACCATTCAGCTGCACTTCACCACCGAACAGCTCACCGAAACCGTAACCTGTCAGTTCACCGGCAACGGGGCCTCCACCGTAGCGGTGCAAGTCCCCGTTAAATTCGACGACGCCACCATCAACATCCTGCAGGGTGACGAGAAGCACTCCAAGGACGCCGCCGGCAACGACTGCATAGCTAAACTTCCCACGGGCCAAACCGACTATTCCATCGAGGGCAACACGTTGAACTTTGGCGGGGCCAAACTTCAACGCGTCATGGGCCCCAAGCGCTAAAACTGCCCACTCAAGTTCGTTGGCCGAACGGCCGAAAAGCCTGTGATGTCCCAGGTGCCAGTCAAAAAGGGCGATTTGAGCGATTGGATGAGCCAATGCGGTCCGCTCGAGCCTTTTTTGCGCGATGCTAGCGTCACCGAAGTCATGGTGAACGGACCGCACCGCATTTTCATTGAACAAAAGGGGCTCATCAAAAAAACTGCTGCGCGCTTCGACAATCCCAACGAACTCTACGCTCTCATGCAGGCCATGGCCCATGCCGTGGGCAAAAAGCTGGACCCGCATAATCCGTGCGTGGATGGTCGCCTTCCCGATGGCTCGCGCATCAACTGCGTTGTTCCGCCGGTGGCCGTGGATGGCCCTGCACTGACCATCCGCAAATTTTCGCCCCATTCCCTGACTCACGCCCAGCTCATTGCCGGCGGGTTCATGGACGATCGCTTGGCCTACTTTTTGAGCTGCGCCGTGGCCGCACGCATCAGCGTGCTCGTTTCGGGCGGCACCGGCAGCGGTAAAACCACGCTCCTCAACGTGCTCAGTTCTTTCGTGCCCCTGCACGAGCGCATCGTGAGCATCGAAGACGCCGCCGAACTCAAACTCCGCGGCGAAAACGTCGTGCGCCTGGAGGCCCGTCCCACGAGTCTCGACGAGCCCGGCGTGAGTATCCGCCAACTCGTCGTGAATGCCCTGCGCATGCGGCCCGATCGCATCATCGTGGGCGAGTGCCGCGGCCAAGAAGCCTTCGACATGCTCGCCGCCATGAACACCGGCCACGAGGGCAGTATGACCACCATTCACGCCAACTCTGCCCGCGATGCCCTACGCCGCCTGGAATCACTCGTGCTACTGGCCGCCACCGAAATGCCCCTCAAAGTCATTCGCCAGAACATCACGGGCGCCCTGCAAATGATTGTGCAAGTGACCCGCGGCCCCGACGGCGTGCGCCGCATTCAGGAAGTCATCGAAGTCTGCGGCATGGAAGGCGACGTCATGCTCACGCAGGACCTCTTTCGCTTCCAGGCCTCGCCCACCCCCCAGTTCAAATCGCTAGGCTTCGTGCCCAAGTTCGTTTCGCTCTTCAAGGAACGGGGCGTGGACTTCCCCAAAGACTTTTTCACCGACGGCTACACCGTGCGCCAGCTCGGCTCGACCAAAAAGACCTAGCCTGTTAAATCGGGTGGGATGAATTTCTCCCGCGTTTCTGCACGTTTCCTGAGCGCCCTAGTAGCGCTTTCGATCACCACCACCGCCTGCACCAAAAAAGCTCCCAGCACCGACGGCAAAAAAGTGGCCAAGTTCCTCTTCAAAGACGACGTGAAGCACGCCGATCCGGCCCAGGCCAACGACGTGATTTCGGGCGAGCTTATGATGCACATTTTCGAAGGCCTCATGGCCTTTAACTACCTGGGGAACACCGATTCCGTGGTCCCGCTACTGGCCGACGGCAAGCCCGTTTTCTCGAACAAAAACCGCACCGTGACCTTCAAAATTCGCAAAGGCATTTTCTTCCAAGACGACGCTGCATTCCCCGGCGGTAAGGGCCGCGAGGTCAAAGCCGATGACTTCGTCTACTCCTTTAAGCGCATTGCCGATCCCCGCCTGAACTCGGTGAACTGGTGGGTTTTCGACGGCATGATCGAGGGCCTAAACGACTGGCGCACGAGCATCGAAAAAGCTCCCACCGAGCAGCGCGATGCCCTCTTCGAAAAACCCGTCAAAGGCCTTAGCACCACGAACGACGGCAAACTCGTGCTCCAACTCACGCGGCCCTACCCGCAGCTTCTGCAAATTCTCTCCATGACCCACGCGAGCGCCGTGGCCCGCGAAGTGGTGCAAAAGTACGGGCAGGAAATCATCAACCATCCCGTAGGCACGGGGCCCTTTCGCCTGAAAAGCTGGGTGCGGGGATCGGCCATTACGGTGGAGCGGAACCCTACTTTCCGCAAAGATTTTTATCCCACCGTGGGTTCCGACGAAGACCGCAAGGCAGGGCTGCTGCAGGCCGCCGGCAAACAAGTGCCGTTCCTGGACGAAATTCGCTGGGACATCATTAAGGAAGAACAGCCGGGCTGGCTCAAGTTCCGCAGCGGCGACCTCGATCGTGCCGAGCTAACGAAGGACTATTTTCTGGAAGTCATCGACGGCAACGGCCAACTCAAACCCGAAGTCGCCAAAGAAGGCATTCAGCTCAACAAGCTCCTCACCCTCACGGGCTGGTGGCTGGAATTCAACCTGAAGGATCCGCTCCTGGGCAAAAACCTCAAACTCCGCCAGGCCCTAGCCACGGCTTTTGACCGCGCCCGGGCTTTGGAACTGCTCTTTAACAATCGGGGCATTTTGACCAGCTCGCCCATCCCCCCTTCGATTGAAGGCGGTGCCGAGGTGCCTCCGTCCTATCCCTATGAATTCAATATCGAAAAGGCCAAGGCCCTTTTGGCCGAAGCCGGCTACCCCGGCGGCAAGGGCCTGCCAGAAATCACCTTCGACCTGCGCGGCCCCGGCACCACCCCTCGCCAGTTGGGAGAACTGCTTAAGGACAATTTCCAAAAGATCGGCGTGAACCTGTCGATCCTGGCCAACTCCTTTCCGGAAGCCCTGGAAAAATCCAAAACCAGTCGCTTCCAAATCATGCTGGGCGGCTGGGCAGCGGACTACCCCGACCCCGAGAACTTCATGCAGCTTTTCTATTCCGGGAACGCAGCTCCGGGCACCAACACCTCGAATTTCAACAATAAGGAATTCGATGCCCTCTACCAGCAAATCCGCACCGAAGCGGCCGGCCCCCACCGCAAAAAGGCCCTCCACCGGATGAACGAAATCCTCCTCCAGGAGGCCCCCATCGCTCCCTTCTACCATTCGGTCGAATACTGGCTTTCTTGGAAGCAGCTCAAGAACTTCAAACCCAGCCTCTTTTTCTGGGGCATGGGCAAGTACCTCGATCTTGAGCGTTGATTCTGTTCGCTAAATCGCCTATGAAATCGCGCCATGCCACAAAGACGCGCAAAAACCATGAAACACCGTACGATGAAGACCAAAAAAATGGGTGCGGTCGCTAAACGTGCTCGAGAAAACCACGGCACGACGCCTTCGTTTCCCCTGACGGGCGCAGTTCCCTCGCTCCGTCGCGGCAAGCCCACGCCAGCTGCGAAAATTGTCAGCTGAATCACCTACCGCAAATCTCTTTCGCGAAGTTCAGGCGGCCTGCCGAGGCCGCCCCGCGAAACTTGAAGTAGAAATCCGGCAGGTCCGCGCCTGGCTCACTTATAATCGAGACAAGCGGCCCTCCGGGTACATGAATCACCCCTCCTTCTTGAGTGGGTACACGGCCTTCCACCTTCCTCTGCACCTTCCCGAAATTTACTGGATCCTCGAGCAGAACTTCGATCGCCTGGGTCTCAAGGCACCCGAAAGCATTTTAGATTTGGGCAGCGGCCCGGGAACACTCACGCTCAGCGCACTCCTATGGGCGAAGGCCAAAAAAATTGCGCAGCCCAAAGACGTTTACCTCGTCGACCTCTCCAAAAAAGCTCTCGAGTGGTCCTCACGTTTTATTGCGAGCATCACGGACAAAGACAAAACCAAAGTGCACACTCGCCGTGCAAATTTGCAGGACAAGTACGCACTGCCGCCCAAGATGAAAGCCGACTGGGTTTTCATGGGCCACATTCTTAACGAGTGGGGCAGCGGCCCGCGCATGCGCGATCGCAAACTCGATTTCGTGCTAAAAATTTTGCGCGATCATGTAAAACCTGGTGGCTATTTGTTCATTGTGGAACCGCCACTCCGCGAACCCACGCACGATCTCATGTGGATACGCGATGAACTCTCGAGCAACGACGATGAAAAAATTGTAGCCGCCCCCTGCCCCGGTGGTGTGCGCTTTTGTCCCATGATTCGCAACAAGATGGGCTGGTGCTACGCGCAGCCGCCCCGCACCTGGGCCCGCGAACTAGGCCTCACTCCGTGGGATGCCGAAATTCGTGGCACGCTGAACATTCGCCTGGAAGACCCTGGATTTTCGTACCTCATTTTACGCGCTGCCACGCATGATGCCGCCGATGCGGCCCAAGATTTCCCCAGCACGCATTCTATTGGCATTACGGACAACGAAACTACGCGTCAGATGGCCTGCAGCAAAACGGGCGTCAAAGTAACTCCGGTGCCCTACCGTGGAGCCTACATAGCGAAAACGCTAAAGTAGGGCGTACATGAAAAATTCTATCCGCAGCCTTTCGGCCGTTACCTTACTAGCCCTCGTGGGCTTGGGCCTAACCACCCGTGCGTGCGCACTGGACGCCGTGAATCTCGACCCCGCGGCCGTGAGCGCCGGCATCGAGAATTTTATTTTTGGCTACACCTGGGAAGACATCACCTTCGATTACCTCGGTGCGCCTTGCTCGCTACGCCTCAATCGCCACCGCGAACTGAAAGGGCGCGCCCCCATTATCATGCTCCACGGCATTACAGATTCGCGCGACTCCTTCGCATCGTACATTAATTATCTGCGCGATCATGGTCACAATTACGAAGACTTTGTCGCCATTGATTATCCGCACAACGGCGAATCTAAGTGCGACCAGGCGCAAACGGTGGAGCAGGTTATCGAAACCGTTCACATCGCCATCGAAAAACTGCGCGGGGAACTCGGCTTGCCTCCACCGCGCGCCCTAGTGGGACTTTCGCTGGGCAGCGTGATTGCTGGCGCGCTGACCGCCGTTCACTATCCGGCGGCTAAGACCGTTTGGTTTTCTATGCCGCTTCTCGACGCCGTCAACATGAAGCGCGTAACGGACATCTTTATGCACATCGAAACGCCCGAGGACGCGGAGAAATTTGTAGACCTCGTAAAGACTTCCCCCGAGCGACTACCGATTCCTCCCCTCTCCTATCCAGCCATACGCGATCGAGCCCGCCGCGCCCGCGTGCTACTAACGAATATGAATCTGGATCTTGCAGTAGAAAAATTAACGCAGTTGGATCCTGCTAATGTGCGGATCGTACAGGGCGCGCTGGACAAGCTCACACCGGCCGAGCAAATCGATCCGCGCATTTTGAAACGTTTTGGGAGTCGACTGACCAAAGTCCCCTGCAGCCACAATCTCACGCGCGATTGCTACGATTTGCTGCCTACGACTTTCGATTAAGACTTAAACTTTGTTGTTGGAGCCAGCTTCGCGGTAGATACGACTTAAGAAATCGATCATTCCGTACTGGCGTTCGGGCACCTTAAGGTAGGTCACGGCCTGCTCCAGCAGCGCCGCGGTGTTCTCGTTGAAACCACCGGAATCAAATTGAATAAAGAGTGCCACTCCCACCTGCGATCCATTCATGATGGGAATCACGGCGGACATTTTTTCCACACTGCCATTGATCTTCCAGGACTTCGGACGATCCTGGTTGGCGATCTTATCGGGCAACTTGGTGTCGAGCACGAAGGGCTTTTGATTTTCGAAGGCCACCTGCAAATGCGGCATGATTTCCGTGGCGATGGATTCGTTGTTGCGCGGATCGTCTTCGCTGCTCACCAGACAAAAAACATTTTCGGGACAAGTCGACGTATCCGGCGCAGCCCGCAACGAAACCAGGCACAGACGTTTAGCCCCCAGCACGCGACACGCATCCTTGAAGAGCGTCTGCATTTCAGAGAGCGTGCGATCCATGCCCTTGAAGGGCCCCGAAAGCAGCTTGGAGTAATCTACCCAGATGCTCGGATCCCACGGGGTGTCAGAACGCAGGAGCACCAGCTTTCTGCGAATCGATTCGAGGAGCGAAGCGGGGTCGGCCCCCATCGACTCCCAAGTAGATTCGCCCACGTTCACAACGCGCGGAAACCCGCCATCGCGCATATCTCCGCGCACTAAATTATTTTGGCCCGGAGCCGTTTCGGTGGCCGCAAAAGACTGCAACCCGTTAGGACTTTGGGCCTTGCGGGCAGCATTCTTATCGAGCGCACGTTTAAGTTCGTCGGGCGAAGGAGCCACAGTTACCGAACCGTGCGATTTAGGCGCGTCGGCGCTCACCAAATTGTTGTGCGCCGGTTTGGATTCGTCCATTGTTCCCCGAGCTATGCTGCCCGTATTTTTTTCCGCATCGGCGCCCACCAAGTTGCGATGCTGAGCTTTATTCTCCGTCATCGTACCGCGCGCCAGGCGGGCCGCATTGGCCTCGGCATCGTCGCTCCGAATATTGCCGTACTGCACCTTATTTTCTTCCAACACTCCGCGCTGGAGAGTGCCCTGCTTGGCCGCAACATCCTCCGATCGAATGTGATTTACTACGCCGCCCGTATTGGGATCTGCGCTCAAATCATGAATGCGATTTTCGGGTGCCGCGGCTTCGGGGCCACCGCGCAGATGGTTGTATTCGCGGCTCTGATTTTCACCCGAACCGGGCAAATTATCGTACATCCGCCCCGGGCCCTCGCCCGCACCTTCCGCCGTGCCCCGCTGAACTTGCCCGCTAGAGCGACGCAGGAAGCCCTCCGGCAACACCACCTCCTCAGGCATATCGAAGTTCTTGAGGTAACGAGCCAGGAGACCTTTGGCACGTAATTTAAATTGGGCAGCATTCACCGGAAGACTGAGCAAATCCATGGCTCCCGCCTGCAGGAGAGCCGAACGCTTCTGCGTGGTCAGATTGCCCGTGATCATCACCCAGTAGGCCGTAGTCTGCGAAATGTTACGCTGCATGACCCGAATGCCGTTCTCGGCAAAATCCATCCCAATAAACACCAAAAAAGTTTCGGCGCCCTTGAGGTGCTGCAACACCTCGGCTTCGTTCTGCGCGAAGACCAAGCGGATGCCTTCGCCTTTGAACTGCTTTTCGACTTGGGGAATGTTAATATTCTTGGTCATCGCAAAGACGACCGTCGGCTGCAGCGGCGGACTGGAAGGACTAGGCGTCGAAGCAGTTTGATCCATGTTGATTCCGCCCCTCAGTTTATACCCAAATCGGGGCAGCGCTACACTTACTCACCGCCGGTCAAAACTTTGACGAGCCGCCGAAGTATCCGTACGTGAGCCAACGCGGCGCCAACTGATTGGAACGCTCGAGTAACAGATTTTTTTGCTGGTTAACGGCCTCAATCGCCTGAGCCCCCTCGGCCTGCGTTTGCGATTGTTTACCTACGATTTCATCGAGCTGCTTCAAGAGCGCCGTCACCGAGGTATTACCGCTGTCGTCCGTTAGGAGCTTTTCATACTCCTGCAATTTGCGAATTTTTTCCTGCACCACGGCTAACTTTTGCGTAGCCCGGTCAATTTTGGACCCCGGAAAATTCGGGCCCCCATCGGCGATGATATCCATTTGGCGCGCTTCATCATTTTTGAGTTGATCTAGGCGCTGGTCAATCGAATCCTGGCATGCGTCAATCATGTCCTGCACCGAATCGCGCTCACGCGCTTGCGGATCCATCGTGAAGTAATCGAAGTCCACCGTCCGGCGGCACGTGGGAATATTGCGGAGCTCACGGCGCAGGTCGTTGTAACGAAGCTTCAACTGGCGCTGCAAATCCTTCAGCGCCGTGCGGTTCTTGCGTTCGATATCCGAAATATCGCGGTCCTTCGCCTTGGCTTGAGACTCGAAAGCTTTACGGTTGCCATCGATCTGTTGAAACTCTCGGCGCAATTGCGACGGATCGCGCGCCAGCTCCGCGGCCTTAAGAATGGGAATTTCATCGAGCTCCGTGGCGTAAGGTCCGAGAATGCCGTTGGCCATTTGCCGCACGAGCCGGAAGCACTCCATGTCCTTCGCCGTGCGTGGATCGCGCGCCAGGGCCATAAGAGAAATCAGCACGGCCGACATCCGTTGACCCGCTAAATAATCTTGCACACTCACATAGCCGTTGTAGTTACCGAAGCCGTACACGTACTGGAGCGCCCGATTGAAGGGTTTAGAATATTTGGCCGACTCAAAAATATCCGTGCCCGGACCCGAGGTAAACCAGGCGGCGGCGAGTGCGCGATCGTTGCCCCAGTTCTGCGTGTAAGCACCGTAGTTGCTCGAGCGAAGCAACAGACTGAGAATCGATTGATTGTTTCCTACGCCCACCGTGTCTAGGCGCACGGAGCATTGCGCGGGCGTATCGCTGGGATTCGTGCCCGGCATAGGCGTTGGCGTGACCGTCGGCATGTTGGGAAAATTCCCCGAAGCATGCGAGGGACCCGAGGCCGAGGCGTTTGGAACGTAAGGTGTTCCGGGCGCCGATGCGTTCGGCACGTACGGTGTGCCGGGAATATTTCCACCGGGCACGTACGGCACCACCCCCGCCATTTGGGCAGGAACCCGACTCACGCTCGCCGGATTGCGCGAGGAACTACACGAAACCAACAAAAGACATATTCCACCCATGGCATAACGACGCGTCATACGAATCATTTTAAATGGACGGGCCCAAAATGAAGTGACACAATTTTGACTGCATGACGATCTTCGAAAGTCTCATCCTCGGCGTCGTCGAGGGACTCACCGAATATTTACCGGTCTCTTCTACGGGCCACCTCATCTTAGCCAGCCAAGTGCTGAAATTAGAGGATAATGAAGCCACCAAGGCCTTCGAAATTGTCATTCAGTCGGGCGCCATCCTGGCCGTTGTGTGGCTCTACCGAGCCAAATTAATTTCCATGATCCAGGGCGCATTTCGCGGGCAGGCCGAGGCCGTCCGCCAAATTTTGGCGCTTTTTTTGGCGTTCCTACCGGCTGCAGTGATCGGCCTCGCACTCCACAAAAAAATTAAGGAGCATCTCTTCGGTACCGGCCCCGTGGTGGGTGCGCTCATCGTGGGCGGCGTGGCCATGATTGCCATCGAACGCTATCTGCGTCGTCGCCCCACCCAGTTTCGTTTCATGGCGAGCGCCAGCCCCAGCGCCGGCACCGCCGTAAAAATTGGATTTTTCCAGTGCTTCGCAATGTGGCCCGGCACTTCGCGCTCCATGGCCACCATTCTCGGTGGCCGCCTGTGCGGACTCAACGCCTCGCAGGCCGCGGAGTTTTCATTCCTGCTCGCTATTCCCACGCTCATGGCCGCCACGGCCTTCGATTTGTTTAAGCACGGGCACGAAATTACGAGTGCCATTGGCCCCGCCCAGTTAGTCGTCGGCCTGCTGGCTTCGTTCATCGTTGCGTTAGTGGTGGTGCGTTTCTTCTTAGAATTTTTGCGCAGCTACTCGCTCGAAGTCTTTGGCTGGTATCGAATTCTGGCCGGAGTCTTGGTATGGTTCCTCTCCAGATGAAACACGTAGCATTCGAAAGCGCAAAAATGAACGGCGAAGGCGTCCTGGACGTGAGTCCGCAGGAGACCCTCGAAAAAGCAAAGTCAGTTAAATTGATCGACGTGCGCCGCCCCGACGAATTCGTCGGCGAGCTCGGCCACATCGACGGTGCCACGCTCGTCACTCTCGAAACCGAATTGCAAAAGACGCTCGACACGCTTTCGAAAGACGAAACTTATGTTTTCGTGTGTCGCTCCGGCGCCCGCTCCACCACCGCCAGCTCCCTCGCCCAAGCGAAGGGATTCACCAGCGTGTACAACATGCAAGGCGGCATGATGGCCTGGAACCGAGCCGGCCTACCGATCACGCGCTAAGAAAAGCACTCGCTTGTTACATTTCTACACAGCAACACCTTCGTGAGGGCAACCCCAGCGCTCTAAACGCTCGCGCGGCCGATGCTCCTGGGCAAGAAGGCTACAATCTGCGAGCAGGCGAGCATCAGGCCCGCGGCCACGAAAAACGGAATCGACGCCTTTTGCTCGAACAGCAATCCTGCAAACAACGGCCCCACGGCACGCCCAAGCGCGCCGAAGGATTGGCCCAGGCCCAGCACCGTGCCGCGTTCTTCTTCGTTCACCAACTTCGAAAGCAAGCTCGATAACGAGGGGTTCGTGAATCCGGAGCCAACCGCCATGAGCACCGCGCAAAGAAGCAAACCAGGATACCACTGCGCCGCGCCCACCATCACAACGCCCACAAAACTAAACGCGTGCAGCAAAGGGCCCGCGCGCAACAGTGTGCGCTCGCCAGTAACTTTTACGATACGGCCAATGAGTCCGCCCTGCACGATAGTCGCCGTCACGCCCACCACGATGAGCACGTAAGTGGTTAAACGCGCGGCTAGCTTGGCGTGATCCACGGCATCGGGCGAAATCCAATTGCGCTCCACAAACAAACCGAGAACTTGCTCCATCATGGAAAAGCCGGCCGTCACCAAGAAATAAATAGCGAGCATGTGAATCACGTGGGGAAAGAGCATGGCCCGCTGCAGATCGTGCCACGAAAACCCCACTACGGCCCGGCGTGCTTGGCTCACGGCGCCCTTAGCGGCATGTGTTTCGGGAAGACGAATCCACGCGAGCACCAAATTGAACACGCCCAGCGCCGAAGCCACGAAGGCTGGATAAGCAAAACCGAACTGGCTAAAAAATCCGCCCAGCGCGGGGCCAAAAATAAATCCAAGTCCAAAGGCCGCACCAATCAGACCCATACCCTTGGCGCGATTTTCGGGCGCCGTGGAATCGGCAATGATGGCCTGCGCCGCACCGATATTGGCGTTGCCAAACCCCGACAACATGCGCGCAAAGAACAGCATGGGCAGCGTGTGTGCAAAACCAAAAAGTGCGTACCCCACGGCCCCGAAGGCAATACTGGTGAGCATCACGGGACGCCGACCAATTTTGTCCGAGAGCCGCCCCCAGAAGGGCGCAAATAAAAACTGCATGCCCGAATAAGCCGCGCCCAACAGCGTAACCATCGCCGGCGACGCACCAAAGCTCTCGGCCAGGAACGGCTGAATCGGAATGATGAGACCAAATCCGACCAGATCCAGAAAGACGGTCAAAAAGACCACCTGAAGAATGTGCTTGTTTTGCTGGGGAGTGCGGGGCGCTGCAACCATGGCCACACAATATTCGCAGTTCCGATTTAAGGCGACCCTTAGTTCCGCCGACAAAGAAGAAGATGCAACTCCCCGTTTTGTTCCTCGATGCCGCAAAAATGAAGCTCCTTCAGCGGCTCTTGCTGGGAGTGGCCGTGGGCAGCCTGCTTATTTCCCTAGCCCGTTCCATCGCTTAACGCGCTCACCCAAAATTCAACATTTCAGTTCTCGCCCCACTCAAGTTGGTGCCAACTGGGACCGATAGGATTTACATGAAAAACTTCGACTACATGATCCAAAAAATGTCTGCGACCCTCTCGCAAAGCGGCGTTCTGGGCACCGTGCCCAACGCGAGCGAAGTGAGCTGGAACCTGCGCGAAGCAAAGGAAGAATTCGAACAGCGCCTCATCCAATTGGTGCTGCACGAAACCCACGGCAACAAGAGCCGTGCGGCCCGCATGCTGGGCATCACCCGCGAAGGCCTGCGCAAAGCGCTCATTCGCGGCGGCGCGGTCACCCCGACCACGACGACCGGCACCGACGACGGCTTCAAACAAGCCGCCTAAGCGTCGCCCCGGAAAAACCCAGGTCGGTGACGAGTGCTCCGACTTGGGTTATTTTGCCCGCATGAATCAGCTAAAGATTTGTGCCCTCGCTTCGCTTTTGTCGCTCGCTCCCACGGCCCTCGCCCAGCGTGCCGCCGTAGGGCTCACCGACATCCCCGCCTCTGCAGACGGAACCTCCATCGTTATCCGCAAGGGTGACCAGACCACCCAAAACCAACCCGATTACCAAATCATTGAAGGCCGCGAAGAGATCGCCGGCGACCCCACTGCCGACCGCAAACAGGCCCTCGCAAGCTGGAAAGAAGCCTGCGCCGAGTGGAAGTCCTCGCTGAAGGACATGAACAAAGGCAACATCATTACCCTCAACTGCGGCGTGAGCACGGTGGAGAAGAAGGAATACCTCTTCACCGTCCAGTCGGTGGGAACCTACCGCCTACGGGTGAGGATCAAAGACCCCGTCATCAAGAAATAGCCCTACGCGTCACAAGACACCCTTCCGTTGACAGCCCGGGGGGTGTGGACAATCTTCCTCTACCGAGGAGATTTTGCTCATGATTAAAATTGGTATCAATGGTTTCGGCCGCATCGGCCGCATCGTCACCCGTCAACTTTACCTGAATCCCGAGCTGCGCAAGAAGATCAAGCTCGTCGCCATCAACGATCTCGACGATCCCACCTCCCTCGCCTTCTCCCTCAAGTACGATTCCGTCCACGGCAAATTGCCCTTTGAATCCAAGGGCGACGCCGAATCCATCACCATCGACGGCGACAAAATCCCCGTCTCTAAATTCCGCGACGCCACCCAAATCCCCTGGGGCAAACTCGGCGCCGATTTTGTTTTGGAATGCACCGGTATTTTCACCGACGCCGAAAAAGCCAAAGCTCACCTGGTGGGCGGCGCCAAAAAAGTCATCATCTCCGCACCCGGCAAGGGCGTAGACGGCACCTTCGTCATGGGCGTGAACCACAAGCAATACGACGCCAGCAAGCATCACATTGTGAGCAACGCCTCGTGCACCACGAACTGCCTGGCACCCATTGCGCACGTACTGCACAAGGCCTTCGGCATTGAGCACGGCTTCATGACCACCGTGCACAGCTACACCAGCGACCAGCGCCTGATCGACAACGCCCACAAAGATCCGCGCCGCGCACGCACCGCGGGCCTCAACATGATTCCCACCACCACCGGCGCCGCCAAAACCGTGGGCGAGGTGATTCCCGCCCTCAAGGGTAAGCTCGACGGACTTTCCTTCCGCGTACCCACGGCCGACGTGTCCATCACGGACTTCGTGGCCACGCTCAGCAAAGCCGTCACGGTGGAGCAAGTGAATGCAGCCCTCACCGATGCCGCGGCGTCGGGCGATCTGAAAGGTTTCCTCTCCGTATCGAACGAACCCCTGGTGAGCTCGGACTACATTGGCAATCGCTTCAGCTCGATCATCGACCTCGCCCTCACGCACGTCATTGGCGGCGAGAATAAGACGGGCAAAATGGTGAAAGTCTGTTCGTGGTACGACAACGAAACGGGCTTCAGCACTCGCATGCTCGACCTCGTCGCGCACATGGGCGCAGCGGGCACCTGATTCGATGGCACCCATCGTTAGCAGCCCCCAACTTAAGAGTTACCCCGGCGGCGAGCGCATCCGCACGCTGAGCGATTTGGAAGTCGAAAACAAACGCGTCTTCGTGCGCGTTGATTTTAACGTCCCCATGCAGGACGGCGAAATCACCGACGACACGCGCATTCGTGCGGCGCTCCCCACCCTGCAAAATTTGGTGAGCCGCGGAGCTAAAGTGATTTGCGCTTCGCACCTGGGCCGCCCCAAGGATGGGCCCGAGCCTAAATTTTCCATGGAACCCGTAGCCGTCCGTCTGGGCGAGCTCATGAACATGGACGTTGTCTTCGCGCACGAAAGCATTGGCGATGCCGTGGGCCGTCAGGCCCGTGACCTACGCCAGGGCCACATCGTGGTTCTAGAAAACCTACGCTTCCACGCCGGCGAAGAAAAAAACACGCCCGACTTCGCCCACAAATTAGCGGCCCTCTGCGATGCCTACGTGAACGACGCCTTCGGCACCTGCCACCGCGCGCACGCCAGCACCGCCGGCCTCCCGAACATCATGAAGGCCAAAGCGGCCGGATTGCTGCTCGAAAAGGAAATCGGCACTCTGGCCACTCTCATTCACAATCCGCAGCGCCCCCTCGTCGCAGTGCTGGGCGGTTCGAAAGTCAGCGACAAAATTAAAGTCATCGAAGCCTTGATGGTGAAGAGTTCTAAAATTCTCATCGGCGGCGCCATGGCCTACACTTTCTTGCGGGCCCTCAAAATCGAAACGGGCTCCTCGCGCGTTGAAACCGACATGGTCGGCCTCGCGGGTCGCCTGCTGGAACGCTCCAAAACTTCGGGCTGTAAAATTATTCTCCCGATGGATCACGTTACCGGCGCTAGCTTTGACAACCCGGGCACCCCGCAGATCACCGAGAACACCCACATCATGGGCAACCGCATGGGCCTGGATATTGGCCCGCGCACCCGCGAGCTTTTCCGCAAAGAAATGCAGGGCGCGCAAACGCTCTTCTGGAACGGCCCCATGGGCGTGTTCGAGAAGCCAGATTTCGCGGCCGGCACGATGGCCGTGGCCCAGGCCATTGCCGATCTACAGATTCCCGCCAAAATTTGCGGCGGTGGCGATTCGGTAGCGGCCGTGAATGCGGCCGGCCTGGAGCATGGCTTCACGCACATCTCCACGGGCGGCGGCGCTAGCCTCGAGATGATCGAAGGCGCACCCATGCCCGGCATTGAAGCCCTCAAAGTAAACCCCTAATTCGCAACTCCAAAGGAGCGCCGGAATCAAAATGAAGCCGTCCCCCAAAGTCCTCGCCGGTAACTGGAAAATGTTCAAAACGCGGGCCGAGACTCGCAACTTTTTTGAGACCGTTGGCGACCAGATTCGGGCTTCGTCCGTGCGCAAGATTGCGGCCCCCAGCCCCACACTTCTAGATACCGCCCTGCAAGCCTCGGCCAGCACGGGCATTGAGATTTTCGCGCAGAACGTGGCCTGGGCTGAATCGGGCGCCTTTACCGGCGAAACCAGCGCCGCCCAGCTCCTGGACCTCGGAGTTAAAGGGGCCATCATTGGCCATTCCGAGCGCCGCCAGTACTTCGGCGAAACGGACGCCAGCGCCGTTAAGCGCGCCCTCTTTGCCCTGAGCCAAGGCCTCCACGTGATTTTTTGCTTCGGCGAAAAAATCGAAGAGCGGCAGTCGGGCAAAACGCAGGCCGTGATTCGCGAGCAACTGGCTCCAGTCGTAGCCCAAATTTTGCCCCAGCTAAATTCCACTCAGCTCGCGACGCAGGCCTTTATGCTCGCCTACGAACCTGTCTGGGCCATTGGCACGGGACTCGTCGCCACGCCCGACCAAGTTCGCGAAGCCCATGGCTTTATTGCGTCGCTGATTGGCTCCACGCCGCTTCCCATTCTCTACGGCGGCAGCGTTAAAGCGGACAACTTCGGCGGCTTAGCGAGCCTTCCGCACGTTCACGGAGGCCTCGTAGGCGGCGCTTCTCTCGAGGCCAAGAGCTACTTGCAGCTGCATGAAGTTCTCGACAAAGCCACTCCCGCGCAGCTATAGATGGGGGCAAATGGGCATTTCACCGGAACTCACTTTGACGACCTTAATTCTTGGATTCGTTGCTTTTCTAATCAGCGGATCGATGGGTCGCGGTAACTTCTAACTCGAAACTCGAGAGGCACACGCACATGTCGACACTTCTGATCGTTCTTTTGGTTATTGCCTGCATCATGGTGATCACGGCCGTTCTTCTGCAACCCGCTAAGGGCGGTACGGCTACGGCTTTTGGCGGTTCTTCGCAGAGCCTCTTCGGCAGCACCGGCGCCACCAGCTTCTTGTTCAAAATTACGATGTGGGGCGCCGCCTTCATTATGTTCGCGTGCCTCATGCTAAGCATCCTTAGCATCCGCTCGAATCAAAAGTCGGTCATCGATACGAACGCGGTCCCCATGCCGGTTCCCGCGCCCATCGCTCCCGTAACGCCTCCGGCAGCTGCGCCGATTGCGCCTACTTCCACCAAGTAATTTCCCAGCTCTTCTGGGCCAGTTTGTTTTGCCCCTTCGTGCTGGGGTGGAAACAATCCATGCTCACGTCGTCCTTGTCGAAGTTCACTTCGGCCGGACCATTCGCTAAACGGACGCGGTCACCGAAGTCCGCCTGACGGCTGCTCACCATGTCGCGCAGAGCCTCGTTGTACTCATGCACGCGGTCCACCGCGATCTGACGCTTGAGAGGATCTGCTTCGAGGTTAAGCGAGCCACACACGTTGGCAAGCTTCCAGAAATCCTGACAGGTTTTGACCGGCGCAATGCCCACGTGCAGGGCCGAGCCCGCCACCGATTGCAGGGTGTCGATCTTCGGCAAAGTCATCACGAGCACTTTGGTGCGCGGGCTCTTGGCGAGCATCGTGTCCACGGCCGTAGCCACGGTGTTGATGTAATCCGAAGTCGAAGTCATTTGGTCGTAGGTGTCTTTGCAAATGTCGTTCGCGCCAATGAACACCGTAACGTAGTCCGGTGCCGCTTGACCCAATTTAGACTGACTCCAGTCCATGAGCTTCGGCAACTGATCAACCACCACGTCCTTAGCCACCGCGCCCGACACCGCCGCATTGCGCGTACGGAACTGCGCACCGTTCAGCAGCTTCACAATGCGGTGAGCGTGGCTATTAACGGGCTTGAACAAGTTTAGGCCCGTGGCCCAGCTGTAACTGCGCGCCTCGAGGGGACGAGCGTTCTTGGTGAGACCGGCCGTTAGCACCTGCGTGAGAATAAAACCCAAGTTGAGGGGGTTCTGCGCGTCGCGGCGCTGATAGTTCGCCACGGCGCCGGCCGTGATGCTGTCGCCCAAAGTGCCCATCGAAGTGGGCAGCGAAGGATCGGCCGTCACTGCGGGATCGCCCACGACCACTTCTTGATCGGGCTGTTCGCTATCGGGTTGCCCCGTGTAGGTAGCAAAGGATTCGTCCGCCGCTCGCGCCTGAATCATGGGCCCCATAACGAAGGAAGTCGCCAAACATGCCGTTGCCCAGCGCGAAGTAAGTTTGAGTGAATTTTTTTTGAAATGAGTCATGCAGACTCATCGGTCGATCTCCAAAAAAATCGCAGTTAATTTGCGAAAAAGTGTCCTGAAATCGCCTTTACAGATAGAAAGGTAACTATGGAATCCACCGCGATTGAATTTCTCGATGTAAGTCGCAGCTTCAAACGCCGTGAACGTGAATCGGGGTTGCTAGCTTCGCTCCGCGCCTTTGTGCAACCCCGTTACACGATTAAGGCCGCCGTAGATCATATGAGTTTTAGCGTGCCCCGCGGCGCCTGCGTGGGGCTAGTGGGCGCCAACGGTGCCGGAAAAACGACGCTCCTTAAAATGGCGTCAGGGCTTTTGCATCCAACTTCGGGTGACGTTCGCGTGCTGGGTTTTTATCCCGCCGAGCGAGATCACGACTTTTTGCGCCGCATCGGCATGGTCATGGGCCAGAAGTCCCAACTGTGGGTGGATATTCCGGCCCTCGAAACTTTTGAACTCCTCGCGGCCATTTACGATATTCCGCCCGAACAATACCGCGAGCGCCTAGCGCACCTTACGGAAGTTCTGCAGGTAAAAGCCATTCTCGGCGTGCAGGTGCGCAAACTCTCGCTGGGCGAGCGTATGAAATGCGAAATCATCGCCAGCCTGCTGCACAATCCGGAGCTGCTCTTTCTGGACGAACCCACCATTGGCCTGGACGTGGTGGCCAAACACGCCATTCGCGAATTCATTGCCAAGTACAATCGCGAACAAAAAACGACCATCATTCTGAGCAGCCACGACATGTCCGACATCACTGAACTGTGCGAGTACCTGCTCTTCGTGCACGAGGGCAAACTGCTCTACACCGGGCCCCTGGCCGACTTCAACGCGCGCTACAACCGGGGCGATAGCGCCAAGGAACTCGAGTCGCTCGTGCGCGAAATCATGAGCGGGTCGATGCAGAACTCATGAACACCCGGGCGTTCTTTAAGGTTGTGCGCAATTCGTTCATCTCGGAGCTCGAGTACCGTTCGAACTACGCGATCCTTATTTTTTCTACGCTCATCACTATGGTTACCGAAGTGGCCGTGTTCAAACAAATCTACGGCAACCGCGAATCGCTCGAGGGTTTTCCGCGCGCCGCCGTACTGCCCTTCGTTTTACTCAGCGCGCTCGTCCGCTACGCCTACTCGCTGTGGACGCTGGTATCGGAATCGGTCGACGAAATTCGCGACGGAACTTTTCGCAAGTACCTGCTGCAGCCCCTGCACTATCCCACTTACTTTCGCGCCAAAATTATCGGCCCCAAACTCACCACTTGGATTTTGGGCGCGCTCACTCTTATCATCACGCGCCATTTTTCCGCCTTCGCCGCGCTCCTGCCCGCCGGCACGTGGCTAGCCTTTGCGGTGGCCCTCGTGCTCGCTTGTTCGGTAGCCTGGGAAATTTATTTGTTCTTCGTGAGCCTTGGCTTTTGGATTGAAGAAGCCACCTTCATTGGCATTGCCTTTAACATCGGCGTTGGCCTGTTTTCGGGCACCCTGCTGCCCCTCGCCTGGCTTCCGAGCGGATTGCGCGCCGTGCTCGCCTGGACGCCCTTTCCGATTATGGGCGACTTTCCGGTGCGCGCCGGGCTGAATTTACTCACGGGCGCGGAGTTTCAGAATTACTTTTGGAGCGCCATCTTGTGGCTCGGCGCGCTCATCACGCTCAACATTTACACGCGCCGCGCGGGTATACGCAGCTACGAGGCTTACGGTGGTTAAAACGATTCAACGCTACGCACGGCTTTGGCTAAGTTTGTGCCGCAACACCTTAGCGCGCGAAATGGAATTTAAAATTAACTTCGTCGGTCGCTCCGTCACCGAAGTCGTTTGGGTAGGCACTCAGGTTATCTTTTTTTCCACCGCGCTGCGCTTCACGCCGAACATCGGCAATTTGGTGGGCCCAGAAGTTTGGCTCTTTTTAGGATCCATCTTCGTGGTGGACGGACTCTTCATGCTCTTCTTGTACGACAACCAACTTGGATTCGGTCGTATGATTCGCAGTGGTTTAATGGACTTTCACCTACTACGGCCTGTCTCGGCCGTTTTCTTGGCCAACTTTCGGCAGGTGAATATTGTATCGCTGACTAACTTTAGCTCGGGCGTGGCGATATCGCTGTGGGCGCTCGCGCAGCTGCACCTGGACTTCTGGCACCTACTAGTTTGGGTGGTGTACGTGGCCCTAGGCTTTGTGCTGGTGGGCTCGCTGTCGGTGCTCGTGGTGAGCACCGCCTTCTGGACTACGCAGACCTCGAACCTGAACTGGCTCTTCTTTGAATTGTATCGCTTGGGGTGGCGCCCGGAGACACTCTACGATGCCTGGCTGCGGCGCCTGCTGCTGTGCGTGTTTCCCGCGGCTTTCTTTGTTTCGATTCCGGTGCAACTCGCCGTCGGAAAAGTGAGCGGCATTTGGTTTTTACTACCGTGGATTCCCGTGACGCTCTTGCTGCTGCTCACCCGCTACATTTGGAAACGGGGACTGCGCCGCTACGAAGGCGCACTCAGCTAAAACGTCAGGAGAAGTCGCGAACCACGTTGGAAAGTTCGTTGGGGTGCGCAGCCTCGGGCGGAAAGTGATCTTTCACTTGCGCCACAATGGCATCGAGAGCTTCCAAAAAAGTTGCCCCCGCACTCTGCCGGCGAAAATCCGCAGCCAAACGCGTTCCCAGCTCCGCCCATTTCTCGGCCGGAATTCGCTCCGTCAGGCCCTTGTCCGCCAGCACGAACACCGAACGCTCGAGCACCGAAATAAAAATCAGCACGCCCGTGCGCTGCCGAGTCGCAAAAACTTCTTCGAAGAGAAAATAATGCTCGGCCGCTTCTTCCACGTGCCGACGCTTGAGCGCCATGGGCAGCAGCCAAGCCAACGCGGGTTCCCAACCTAACAAGGAAAAAAGTGCCAAGCCCACCGCCGGCACGGCCCACACGAGCACACTCGGCGACAAAGGCAGCATAAGCGGAAACGCCAGGGGCACTACCAAAACCAGCACCATAGCCATGAGCGCGCAAATGGCCCGAAAGCTTTGGTACAGACCACTTCGGCGCACGATCACCGGAACAAACTCTACGGAACAAAGTTTTTCGTATTCCGTAATTTTGTTTTCGATGTCGATTTTAAAGGCATCCGTCAACGCATGCATAAGTCACCATTTCCCGGACGATCCGCCGCCGCTAAATCCACCACCGCCGCCGCCCCAGCCGCCGCCACCAAAGCTACCTCCGCCAAAACCACCCCCACCAAATCCGCCGCCACCCCAATAAATGCCACTGCGGGAACGACGTCCTCCGGTCAAGCGACTCAAGAACGACAGCACAATGAGAAAGAGAAACAGCACAATGCCAAACAGGGGCACCGATGGCCGTTGCTCGGGAAGCTTAGGCAAATTGGCCGGATCGCCCCCCGCCAAACCAAAGAGCGCACGCGAGGCTTTCATGAGCCCCGAAGCGTAGAGTTCGCGGCGAAAGGAGGGTTGAATGATTTGGTCGATAATCCGGCCGGCCAAAGCATCGGGAATAGCCCCCTCTAGGCCCTGCCCCACCTCGATGCGCACGGTGCGATCGTCCAGAGCAACTAGCAGAATAAGGCCGTTGTCTTCTTTGGCGGTGCCGAGCTTCCAGGTTTCGGCGGCACGAATCGATAGCGACTCCACGGGCTCGCCCTGCAGGCTCTGCACAATCCAAATGGCCATTTCGACCCGCGGTTTGTACGCCCGGAGCTCGTTATTGAGCGCTTCGCGGTCGGAGGGGGCCAGCAGGCCGGCTTCGTCTAGCACCGGGTCGCGCAGGGCCGGAATGGCCCGCGGCGCCGCTTGCGCCAGCGGAACCACCAGCGCCAGCGAGGCCAGCAGAGTCTTTAGGCCCAACATCGCCGCAACCTATCCTAGAACTTCACTTCGGGCGGCTGACTGACCGCCGCTTCGTTGGTCACCGTAAATTGGGGCTTCTTGGTGTGGTGAAAGAGCAGCGAGTTCGTGATGCTCGTGGGGAACACGGACACCAGGTTGTTAAAACCCTTCACTTGCTCAATATAACGCTGACGAGCAATGGTGATGCGGTTTTCTGTGCCTTCAAGCTGCACCTGCAAATCGCGAAAGTTTTGGTTGGCTTTAAGGTCCGGGTACTTCTCGGCCACCAGCATAAGCCGCGAGAGCGAGCCCTTGAGCTGCGCCTGAGCCTTTTCAAATTGGGCGAGTTTTTCCTCGGAGAGGTCCTTAGCGTCGAGCTTAATTTGGGTGGCCGAGGCGCGGGCCTGAACAACGCTCTCGAGCGTGTCTTTTTCGTGCTTGGCGTAGCCCTTCACCACGTTCACAAGGTTCGGGATAAGGTCTGCACGGCGCTGGTACTGGTTGAGAACTTCGGCCCAGGCGGCGTCCACTTCGTTGGCCTGCGTGGGAATGGACTGCACCCCACAGCCCGAAAGAGCGAGCGTCAGGGTGGCCAGAAGGGTAAGGGTTGCAAGATTTTTCATAGAAACGAGGACCTCCAGTTAGAGAACGGTTCTAGTCCTAAACATGGGGGCTGTCAGGGCAAAGGGAAGCGGCTTATGTTGGCCCTTCGGGCGCCAGGACTCATTGACAGGGCCCCCAGCCTTAAGTAACCCCATCAGATCTTTGGTGAGTGCCCAGGTGGTGAAATTGGTAGACACACCATCTTGAGGGGGTGGCGCCGCGAGGCATGCTGGTTCGAGTCCAGTCCTGGGCACCAAATGTCAAGGTCCTCGAACCATGAGGGCCGAAAAGTTCGCAACTATCTGATTTCTCGTTACCAAGCAAAGCCGCTTCCTCCGACTTCGCTTGGTTCTGCACGTACTCTCGTCCGGCG
>JAFEAR010000083.1 GCA_018266335.1 Bdellovibrionales bacterium | reverse complement strand
GAGGTCACCCCTTCCAGATACCGTGCAATCCATGCTCGGAGGGTCAATTCCTTGGAAACGGCATACTTCTCGGGAAAGTAGCGATTCTCGCGCGCCTCGGATCGCAACCGACCGTACAGCGTCTTGGCTTGGCTCTTGGAGTCCGCCCGGAACCATTTCTCCCGGCCATTCACATACAGGCGAACCCACCAACCGCCTTGTTTAAACACCACTCCACGGTCTTTACCGTTTCGCCTTGCCATCGGAGCCTCCCTTTCGCCCTTTTCTGGCCGAATCGGCCTTCGTGCTAGTCGTATCTCCAGAGGCTTTTTGTTTCTTCGGTAGATGTTTCTCTCGCCATTTCCGAGTGGCCACTCGTGTCTGGCACCGAGGACCGCAGTAGGTTTGATCAAATCGAATGGCGAGGTAAATCCGTTGGCATTCTGGACAACGCCGAATTCGCCCGGAATAGTCGACCAATAAATGGGCGAACCGATATTCAAACTCCTTCACTTTTCGCTTTGTGGCAACAAACACACTCCCTTTGCGTTCATGGTCCGCGCCCGGCAACGTGACAATGATCGTGAATTGGGGAAACGTGAAGGCAGCCACGGCCTTTGTCCATAAGTTCTTTAAGCTGCGGAGGACCATGGTTTGAATCTCCTTGGCCTCTGTGCGGCTTGGAATAGTGCCACGAAACTTCTCTCCTGGGATAGATTGGACGCTCCATCCTCCTTCCGTCGCGATTTCTTCCCCATGGCGAATCGCAACGTCATCGACAAAGCTGGCCACCTCGAAAGCCAGAACCATCCATTCACTTGGGGTGAGAGCCTCGAGGTCGGTTTGGATAAACTTCAAGAGCCAGCCGACCTCGCCGTCTGCTGTAGTCAGAATCCGTTCTCTAGCCTTCTTCATCTCGCCGTAGAACTGCTCAAAGATTGCGGCTCGGTCTATGTTCATCTGACCTCTCCTTCTGTAGCTGGCTTCGGCAGCTTCATCACTCCATCCCATTTCCTAAGAAAAAACTGGAGGTGAACGAGCCACTTTCGGACTGAAAACTCTTGGGAAGTGTACCTCGTCAATGGTAATGCGTGTCAAGACACGTTATGCATCACGTATACAAGGCATAACACTCATGATTCGCTCATTACCAAGGAGGTGCCCGATGGTCCCGAGTACAAAATTGATCACCATTCGAGAAGCGGCCGAACGCTTAGGACTCAAAGAAAGCACGATCAGGAAATACATCCTGAAACGGCAGATTGCCTATGTGAAGCCGTCCGTGCGTGCCGTGCGGATTCCCATTGAGGAATTGGAACGGATTCTCGCTGCCGGCCTGAGGCCGGCCATTCCTCAAGCGGAGGCTGCCCGATGAGCCGCTGGAAGGAGTTCCGGCGGGAGCCCGTCGCCGGGGAATGGACGAGGAAACAGAAACGAGGCTACCACCGGGTGCGGTCGCTCTTGTGGTTCTGGGAGTGCCACCAGTTCCAAGTCCTCTGGGTGACGCTCTCCACGGCAGAAGGCGGGGATGCGGAAAAGCTGACCTATCACCACAAGCAGCTGCGCCAGCGGATTGAACGCCAGCTGGGATTTCAGGGGTTGGAGTATTACCAGGTCCGGACGGAAGAGGGGCATGGCGTGCTTCATATCTTCTGGGCCTGGCGGGTGCCGGATGGGGAACGTGCGCGTCGGTTCTGGGTCTCCCAGGAATGGCTCTCGTCCCAGTGGCAAGCTCTCCACGGGGCTCCGGTGGTCTGGATCAAGGCCTATCAGCCCAGTCATCGGTCCCGCAATCGACTCAGCCGGTACGTCATCAGCCAATATGTCCAGGATCAATGCGGCTACGTGAATATGTGCTGGTCCTGGAAGCGCTCCCTCGGGTTCCCAATTAGCCGACTGTGGGAAGAGATGCGGCACCAATGGTCCACCCGGAACGCCTATCGCCGGATCAGAGGCGAGATTGAGATCCCGCGGATCGTGTTCATCAAGACCTGGGAGGATCTGCTCTCGGGCCATCCCATTTGGTTCAGCGGCACGATTTTGCAACTGGTGCTTGGGAAGGGACTCGTCTATCAGGAGGTGTGAGGATGATCTGGCATCGATGTGATCTGAAGCTGCCGAGTCTGTTCGGTCCAGCCTGTTGCGGACGGGAAGCGACCACCTATGACCGGGCGCGCAAAGCTTGGCTCTGTCCTGAGCATACGAAGGAACGGCTGTGTGAGTTCTGCCAATTTGAACGGTCGTGGGTGCGGTTTTATTATAGGGAGCATGACGTCACATGCGAAATCTGGCTCTGTATCGACTGTGCGGGGCTGACCACTCGTAGTCTCGCTTCTTAAAATTCTCGGCTACCGACACATGGAATATTCGCGCGATTAAACCAGGCCTTGGCATTGAAAGCGGACATTTCCTCAGCATGCCCGGCTTTCTTCGGTTCGGTCTATAAACTATGGCTGTGATGAATTTGTGACGGACGCTATGCTAAAGGCATTCCTGCTGCCTCGAATATATGGTTTTCATGGCTAAACAAATTCTTGTCGTAGAAGACGACTTAGATATTGGTCGGCTCTTGGAGATGCACCTGACCGACACCGCATATGCCGTAGAGATCGCCAAAACCGGAGAGGATGGTCTTCAATGTGTGCTCTCGAAGAGATATGACCTTAT
>JAFEAR010000082.1 GCA_018266335.1 Bdellovibrionales bacterium | reverse complement strand
TGAGATGTTGCTAAATGTCTCAAAAGGAGGAGCGATGTCTACTAATCAAACCTACAAAGACCTCTTTGATAAAGCGCTCAGTAATGATGAGATCAACGCCCTGGCTGCCTTGCAGGTGGGTGAGATTAGCGCCGTACAAGCCTATGATCAAGCTTTAGATAGAGTGAAAAATATGGAACTCGTGCCCACTCTAGAAGAGTGTCGAGAGTCGCATGCTCAGCGGGCTGCCATGCTACGAGTGCGCTTGCGTGAACTGGGCGCCAATCCGCTCAAGGATGGCGGATTGCTTGGTGGCCTGGCCAGCATAGTCGAGAGTGCTGCTTGTACCCTTGGAGATCAGCGCGGCATCGAAGTCTTAGCCAAAGGCGAATCTATCGGTACTGAAAAATACGAGTCCTACATGGGTGCTCTCGATGCCGAGAGTTGGCATCTCGTGAAAGAAGAACTCTGGCCATTGCAGAAACGCACTGAGCAGATGATGAGCCTCTTGTGCAATGTGCACGAGGGTGACATGAAAAAATCCGCTTAAAAACGGGCTTTTCAATTTGGATTTGAAACGGGTGCTGTCTCAAAGGACGGCGCCCGTTTTTATATGTATCAGGCAAGATTAAATCCCGTAACAATTGCTTGGTGGCGCAAATCACGCGACCACTTGGAAAGTCTTATTTTGAGACAGGTTGGAGACTTTTCATTTAGCAACAATTGAAACACTTGCTTACAAGATCGTAGGGTCGAGTCATTCCCTTTTGTCGTTTCCGAGATTTTCTTTCCATTTAAAAGCCATAAACATTCACCGCCTCAGTCTATGACCAGCGCAAGTCAGCTCAGCCTTGCAGATGGTATCGCGCGGTGTTTGTGGGAAATGGCTTGGATAGGGGATCTTGGATGAGTCGCGAGGCAGTCTATCGAGCGATTTGCTCGATAGATTTTTGCGATTTGCCACGACATTTACTAACACAAAACTTGCTGAGCCGGGATTTGCGAGAAATCCAAAAGGAAACTCATATGAGTCAGAACAATAACAATAATCAGGATCCCAATCTCGATCCCAACCTGACTGAGGAGATCCTCAAGAAGGGCGGCAAGAGTAAGGACGAAGTGGAGAAGATGGGCAAGCTGGACCGCGCCGACGAGGTCTTCGAGGAAACTCTCGACGCCAAGTTTCGCACGGCCAATAGCCCGGTCCACCGCGCCCTCTGGGATAGCGCTCCCGATGCGCTTTTCCGCGCTCGCGGCGACGTGCATGGTGCGACCAACACTCCGTCCTATTTCAAAAATATGGACCGCTGTGTGCAAATTGTCGCCAACCATCGCCGCGCTGGGACGCTCTTTGGCGCTGATCAGAAAGTGACCGCCGAGGTCATCGCCGAGCTCTCCGCCGCCGGATACTGGGGCATGCTCATCGATCGCGAGCACGGCGGGCAGGGCGTGTCCATCACGCACTTCATGCAATTTCTCACGCGCATGGCTGCCGAGGGCGACCCCACGGTGGCAGGCATGGCCTCCATCCACGGCTGCATCGGCGCTGTCGACCCCATGTGCGCCTATGGCACCAAGGAGCAGAAAGATTACTTCCTGCCTCGTTTGGCTGATGGGCGCGCGCTTTCGGCCTTTGCTCTGACCGAGCCGGGTGCTGGGTCCGACCTCACCGCTCTGAAGACGACCGCTGTCCTGGACGGCGACGACTACGTGGTAAACGGGCGCAAGCTCTTTATCTCCAACATCCTGCCGGGACGCACGATTGGACTCGTCTGCTTGATCAACGGCAAGCCGTCGGTGCTCATCGTCGAGCTGCCTGCGCAGGAAAACGAGCACTTCAAGCTGGATCGCTACGGTATCCACGCCGTCAAGCACATCCACAACTACGGCATGGTCTTTACCAACCTGCGCGTGCCCGCGAAGAATCTTCTGGTGCCGCCGGTCGGTGATGGTCTGACCATCGCTTATCACGGTCTCAATCGCGGTCGCGTCGCGCTCTGCGCCAATGCCGCCGGCACCATGCGCCTCCTGCTCAAGAGCATGTTGCCCTGGGCGGAGTACCGCGAGACCTACGGCGACAAGATCGGCAATCGTGAGCTTATTCGCTGGCGTGTGGCCCGCGTCGCTTCGCTGATTGTCGGCGCGGACGCGCTCGTGGACTGGTGTTCGTCGCTGCTCGATGAGGGCTACCGCGGCGAGCTGGAATGCATCGTGGCCAAGATCTTTGGCTCCGAGTCCCTCAAGGAAACCGCCGTGGATTGGGCTCTCAAGACCCATGGTGGGCGCGCTTTCCTGGAGGGTCATGTGATTGGCGACAACCTGCACGACTTTATCGCCCCCTGCATTTACGAGGGCGAGGGTCAGATGCTGGCTATGGCTTTCTTCAAGTCTCTCGTGAAGGAGCCGGGCAAGGCCTATATGGGTCCGCTCGCCAACATGAATGATAAGTTCCCCGGTGTGCTCATCGATGGCTTCCGCTATCTGCCGCAGATTGCCCGCATGGGTCTGTGGCTGGCTGGGCTGCATCTGCGTTTTGGCGGCAAGCGTCCTAAGGGCATGGACAAGCGCCTGGCGCGGCACTTTGCCTATGGAAAGGCGCAGATGAAGAGCCTCGCTCGTCAGATCGCAGTGGCCATGGTCAAGCACAAGTTTAAGCTGGCTGACCGGCAGATGCGCATGAACGAGCTGTCCATGGACGTGCAGCGCGTGGTGACCATCCTCGCTGTCTGCATGCATGCCGCCAAGAAGCGTGATGCCATCACCGCCGGTGCGGCCGATATCCTCTGCCGCGACCTGCGCCTGGAGATCGAGGGTGGACGCCGTGATGACGCCTACTACTTTGACTGCAACAAGCTGGCTAAGGCGATTATCGCCCGCAACAGCTCGGGGGATCAGAGCAGTTTCACTCAGCTCAGCGGTGTGGCGGAGAGCGACATCCTGCGCCAGTATAAGTAACCCATAGTTTGAAAGGGGGAAGGTGGCACTAGCTGCCTTCCCCCTTTCTTTTTTTGTGCTGACTGAATTTTTTTTGGCCTTTTTATCGTTAGCGCAAGCTAGTGGCCCCTGTCAGTGATCAGTCTTAAAAAACTGATCAGTTTGGAATACCTGCAAAAGAGGCGAAAGCTACAGTCCGTAACACTTAGCGGGTTGCCATGGGATAGTGCCTTTGTCTAGTTTTATCTTGTTCTCGGTCTTTTCTGACACCCTATAAACCCCACCCATTTGTCTGGCTATTACTTCTAATA
>JAFEAR010000081.1 GCA_018266335.1 Bdellovibrionales bacterium | reverse complement strand
GCGAAAAAAGAACAGCTGAGCGAGAAGCCATTTTCCAAACGTTAGAGCGATTTTCGCTCATAACACGAACCAAGGGCCCCTTGGTGCTTCCGCCCAAACCGGAAGTAATTACGTGAACACCACACCCTTAGCCATTTCCATATATTCTATGAAGCTCCGACCTACTTGTCATCGGAATTTCAAAGAATTTCTTTACATATGCGTATTCGGGCATTTGGCGGTTCACCCGCCTTTCCTCATCCACGGTGACCATAGTCACTATGGAACGGTCGGCTCGACAGCCAAAAAATCATCGAGAATCGAAACCAGCTCATTCAAATCAAAGGGAACATCAAGCACGCACATTCCAAAGTCGTAGCCGAGTCTCTGGCGCATCCTCTCCGATAGGGTTCGCCGCGACAGAAGAATCCTTACGGCAATCGAACCCTTTCTTTGAGCGGCGATTTCGCGGATGGTTTTCTCGGCAAAAAATTCGGGTGCGCTGTCTTCGACTACGACAGCAAAGACATGTTTAGCCCTAAGCCGCGACAGCGCATCCTGGGCGTTTGCCACGCAATTTACGCGATATCCATGAGGGGCAAGAAACTGCGATGTCGCCACATCTTCTTGCCCAATCCAAAGAATTTCTCGAACCATATATCCTCCAGACCTAAACAGATTTCCATTTCGCTGCGCCTCTTTGTTATATTATCCTTTGTTATAACAAATGGATAGATTTATGGACGCGCTACGCTTTTCCTATGAGGAAGGCGACATCGGCCAAACGTCGCTCCGAGCCAAAGCACTATAGAGACACAAGATTTCTTAAGCAGCTTGGAGCGAGAGTGCGCAAGCTTAGGGTTTCTAAGGGCTATTCTATTGAGCGAATCTATCTAGAGTCAGACATTAGTCGAGCGACCCTAAGTCACCTCGAGCGAGGCTTGATTGACCCTCGAGCCTCAACCCTTCGCCGAATCGCCGACACTATCGGCATAAAACTAAGCGATTTAATCAATCTCGATTAATCTCCCGGCCTCCTCATCGCACACCCATTCGGACGTTGAATCTCCACTCGTGTCCAACCACTTCCAACTGATTTCTTAGTTTCCTTTGTTTTTGGGTTGATCCCGCGCTTCTACGGCGATGGCCTTTTTCCGGCTAGGCCGCAAAGACTCGCGCCAGGGCTACGTTTCACTCCGCTCCTGTCACTCCCTTTTGCTCTATCGGCCTAGCCGGGGCCATCCGCCTACGAAGCGCTCCCTTCCTCTTCACCCCTCGCCGGGGAGGCGAGAGGGGATGAAGAGGAAAAACATTCCCCACAACAAACATAAAGGAGATCAGTGAAATGAAAGCCAAAAATAGCCAGCCAAGCCAAGACCCCACAGCCGATCAAAACACCGTACCGAAGCGACCGGGATTCCACATCAACGTGATGCCGGTTCTCTCCAAAGATGGAAACTACGTCCGATTCTTTCTCGGCGACATGACCGTTACCGAGCACGCCAACCGCTTTAAGGGCCTCCTCGGAATGGAGTACGAAAAAAGGGAGTTTTCAGAACGTACTCCGGAGTTCACGCCGCGAGTCGGGCTTCACGCCAAGGTCCGAGTCTTTCTGAGCCAAGATCGCGAGTGGGTATCGGTAGTGCTCCCCGGAAATCTCGGCCGCATCAGCAACCACGTCAACGCCTACAAGTACATTTTCAAGATTCCCTACGAGAAGAAGGGAGCAAAGGCCGCCGCCTAACGCGCGGCCTTTCAACGGAAAGGAGAACCATCATGAAAGAACTCACAGAACTTCAAGTCGGAAATCGCTACACGATCGTCAGACAAGGCGACATGGGATTTGTCTTTAAGGTGCACGTTGAAATCGTGTTAGTGAAAGTTGAACCCTACGCTCAGCATCCCGAGAGCGTTCGCCTCATCTTCAAGCTTAAGGGCAAACGCAAACTTCGCGAGTTACGCTTTCGCCCACGTGACCCCTACATCGTCTGGAGAGACTGGCTTTCCGTGAACACAGACATGATCGTTGAAAGACGCGAGGAAAATGGAATGGTCGTCAGCAGATCCCTACTAAGCTGCGATCCCGAATATTTCGAACGCGCCAAACGGTCCGTCGCCGAGAAACCCCTCATCGAATACAGGCCGAACTAAGGAGCAGAACATGGCAACCAAATTCAACAGTCTCTTAGACGCAAATCTCGCGGTAACACCTTCTCTCACCAAGCCAACAAAGCCAGGAAAGGTTCCCCGACCTGTGTACATCGTCTCCGGTGACACCTCGGGGTGCGAGCAGATCTTTCGCGATATCGGAGGAAAGCTCTTCCGTGGCGCGTGGAGTTTCTGGGAAGACCCGAGTGCGAAGCTCCTATCCGAGCTCAACGCGCGAGGCCGCATGAGCTTCGTCGAGCAGATCGAAGCCAAGAATGTACGACGGGAGGCTCGCATGGGGCGCTATACCGGCTATGCCGCAAGTGCGAGGGAACGCTCAGATGAACGAGCAGGACGCGCAGTCGCTATCTCGAGGATGATTCCGCCGGGCCAGCCCATCCTCATCGGACATCACTCCGAGAAAAGGCATCGCCGCGACATCGGGCGTATGGACACGAACATGCGAAAGGCCGTCGAGGAATCAAAGAAGGCAACCTACTTCGAGAACCGTGTAGTCAGTATCGAACACGCACTCGATCGGCAGCAGAGTCTAACTTATATCGGCAACCGTCTTCGCGAAGCAGAACGCCGCCTACGGCAGCTAGATCGCAACAAGAACTGCTACACCGACTACGAATCGTGTCGGAAAGTAGAGCAAGAAAAGGCCGATCACTGGAAAGCGGAGCTCGAGCGCATCAAAACCGAACGTCGCGATCTCGGCGTAAAGGTGCCGGAACCTGGCCTCGTCAAAAGAGGCTTCTCCGTCCTCTATCGAGGCACTTGGTATCCGGTCGTGCGGGCCTCCGCGAAGAGTGTCACTATCGGAAACTGGTTCGGTATCAATCGCGGCACCTTCAGGCTCCCATACTCCAAGCTCAGCGAATTCCGAGAATCCACCGCCAACCCCAATAACGCCATCGAAAAGGAGGCTGTATGAATACAGCAACCCCTCTTGATCCTAAAAACAGCATCTACGCCCATAGAGAAGGCATCAAAGCGCGGCTGGCAATCAATCGCGATGCCGTTCTCAAAGCACTCAAAGAGCTTGGCGCAACACGCGCTGTAGTCGAGTACTGCGGCTCGGGTGATGACGGTGCCATTGAAGACGTACAGGTTTTCAAGAACGAAACGAAGATCGAGGCAAAAACTCCCGTCACACTTCTGCTGCCTCACAGTATTTTCGACAAAGAACAAAATGCCTGGGTCGAGCGGCTTGAGACAAAATCCTCCAACCTTGGTGGAGCCATCGAAACCCTTGTTTACGACTGGCTCCAGTTTGAGCACGGTGGTTGGGAAACCGATGACGGAGCGCGTGGCGAATGTGAGATCAACGTAGAAGCCGGCACATTTACCCTTGGACACTACACTTACTTCACCGACGCCGAATATTCGGAGCACATCTTATGAGCCACACTTATCATCATGCGGAAAATTCAGTGCGGATCTGGGGAGGTAGTCCTTTGGACTATCTCCCCATCCACGACTGGCTTGACGCTACAAAAGAATCCTTCGCCGACTATCGACACCGCGCCCTTCGGCACCACTCGCAGGGCATCTTCGAGGCCGAGCGCGTATTCGGGCACCTCATCAAGAATTCCGACGGGAAGCAGGTGCCGGTTCGCTACGTCTGCGAGCAGCACATCAAGGAAGATTGCGGTGGCGTCATTCCCTCTGTCTCCGATTGGCTGCGGAACTTGAAGCAAGAACCCTGGATGTCACGCGGCTACCGAATCGAAGCACCCGACAAGGCCGCAGTACCGTAGATCTAGGAAGAGCAACCTTGTTCCTAGAAACGTCTTGCTCCTGAGCGAGGTAAGTATTGCCCCTTCGGGGCAAGTGGTTTGGTTCGTTTGAGTCGTGAATAGGCACCTCCCAAGATTTTGTTTTGGGAGCCCGCGAGCCTGGGCAAGGCATCTTTTTCCCGTCCGCCTGAAGCAAAGACTCGTGCCAGGGCTTCGCTTCGCTCTCGCCTCTGTCACTCCCTTTTGCTCGGGAAAACCAGGCGGCCGGGGATGCTTTGCCCGTCTCGCTCTTTTTTTCTCTGCACCCTCCGCTGCGCTGTGAGAGGGATGCAGGAAAAAAAGCATCCCAAAAACAAAATCAAAGGAGATTTTATGAACACGACTCAAACGAACCAAACCACTAACGCCCGTCAAAAACTTACCTTCCTCAACATCGAAGGTCATTTCTGGAGCAAGGACGGAAGCAAACTCTACCTGCTTATCCCCGGCGGCATCGCCATTCCGGTCCATGTGAACTTCATGAAAGCCCGCATGGGCATCAAGTACACGCCCGTCGCAAAAAAGACGGGTAGTGAAGGTACCGTGCAAGCTCCGACCGCCTAGGTCGGAGCTTCTTTGCAGAAGACACACATCCATAGCGGGACTCGCAGCGATGCGGGTCCCGCTTTTTCACATAAGGAGAAATACAAAGTGAGCAATATTAAAGAACGTCTGACTAAGCTCGCCCATCGCGTAACAATTCCCTTCTGCGTTCACTGTGAAAGAGAATCCGATCTTGAATGGTGCCAAGACTGCGGCCGGGACAACCTTGCACGCTTCCTGCCGGGTCGTTACTACTGCGACGACACGGATTGGGTGATCGAAGACTTGCTCTTTCGCAACCTTCGCTCGGTCGTCATCACTAAAACATGGCGCATCTTCTACACAAATTGCTGGGGCTGGCTTGTAGCAAAATTCACGAAGGAAGAACTCATAAGCTTCGACGAAAAGCGCTACTACCGACGCTCCGATATTGAGCACTTCCTAGATGCCGCCGAGCTCCATCAGGGGAAATAATGGGGGCAACTTAATTGTGGCCTTTACCCCAATGAAAGCCCGCCTTGTAGGCTTCTTCAAAAGTGGGAACTTTCTTCCCAAAGACCGGATGCTTCACGCCAAAGAGATTTTGGATGCGCTGCATGTCTTCCATACCGAAAGAACCGCTCATATAGCCTACGTTGTCATCGGCATTCGGATTTTCGGCGCGGTAGAGTTTCATAAACTCACCCGCCTCAATCTGATCGGTAATCTTAAAAATTGCGTCGGCCAGATCAGCGGTCGTTCGGAGGTTCTTGCCCTTCCAGATCATAGGCCACGTGCATAGATGTTTCTCTAAAGCGAAGCAATCCGCATGTACCAAGCCTCTAAGCAATGCCGTTTACCGTTGCCACCTAGATGACCGCAAAAGCTTTCTTTTCTTTCTAAGAAACGAAGCTCGTCAGAACCGCATAAACCGCACGAAGTTTCACTTCGTCGACTCGGTTTAGGAGATTCACGCACTCATCCTTAACACTCACGACGGGAATCTGTTTTCCACCTCGGTATTCTTCAAACTCCTCCTTTGTGTATCCATAGGTTTTCAAAAACTGCTCGAGGCGGATGACTGACACATCCATTCGGCCATGTTCGTAATGACCAATGGCTGCCTCTGAAAGGCAGCACTTTCGCGCGGCTTCGCGCTGCGAGATGCCTCGCGAAACTCGCATATAGCGAATGATCTTCGCCTCAAGTGTGACTCGTTTTTGTTGACTTCTTTTCATCGCACTTTTCCTCTCTTTCAGTCGGAAAAAATGCTCTTTGGTCTAGGCACTCTAGCTCACTGAGTTCGTTCAACTTTGAACACTCAAGCTAGAGTGCCTAGACATCTTTGATCTGGATTTTTATGACGCGAAAAAATTTAGCCAAATCTTAGCCACGAAATAGCCAAACTCGGGCAATTTCGGGACATTTCGCGTAATGAAGAAGCTGTTTTGGAATCAGACGCACTCAGCTTTGCGCCGCCAGTAACTCTAAATACCTGAATTTACCAAACCAATCAGGCGGCCTAGGAACTCCTTTAGCAGTCCAAACTCTGGGAGAGTTTGGCGTCCCCACGTATTGACATTTCTGAACTCATGTTCAAGCCCGGTCTATACTTTCGATTCATTCAAATTGAAAAATTTCCTTACTCGCTCTGGCCTCCCAAAAGACGCAGCTTCGACCTAAAAATGGCAGTAAATCTAGGTGATACAAAACTGATAGGCTTCAGATACAACTGAACCACTTTCACCCGCAGTCATCAAAGTCACAGATTCTATCCTACAAACTAAAGCCAATCGTCAAACACCTGAAAACACTGATAAAATAAGCAAATGATCAAATAAAACGAGACGGATTTGCGTTCAAAACTATCCGCACAAAACTACCCTAACACCCTCACGAAGGGGCTGTTTTTTATAAAACAGACACTTGTGATTAATCGCCTTGATGGCGTTTTCAGAGCTGCTTTTTGTGTTTAGGGGAAAGAGTGCCCAGTCAATTTTTGGGTTTGAAGAGATCGAAAAGTAGCTGATGGAGAGGCTCCCGTCGTTTTAGGGCGTCCTCTATTCGCTGCTCGGTGATCCGATTGTATTCAACGGTGGGCTCTAGCTTTTGGAGCGATCCAATAAAGCCGCCAAGCTGAACGGTATAGATTAAATCGTTTTCTTCAAAGTCGAGCGATTCCAGTGAGTATTTGGCGCAGGCCCGGGCCGCGTATGCTTTGCCCAGGGCGATATAGCGTTCGGCGATGTCGAGGAACACCTGTTTGGAGTCCAAACTTTCCTTTCAATGCCTTCGGGGCGGTGTCTCCGCGTCAGCAAGGCCCAGATACGCCCCGTCCTCTACTCCCATGCAGACCATCCCCGACTCGGTAACGTAAAAACTAAGTGGGATGTCGTCAGTGCTTGGGTGATTTTTGAAGTGCGTGGACATAAGAAGCGCGTGCTCGTGCCGTTTAAGTGTAATGAGGCAGTCATAGGCCGAATTTAGGAATCCCGACCCTCTTAGGCTGCTCCCGCCGCCTTGCCCCTTTGCAGCTTTAGAGAGGTGATGAAGTAGAAGCACCGAGCAGTTAAACTCGATCTGTAGGCCTCTTAGGTACCCTACAAGGTCGGCCATGGCGCTGGATGCATTTTCGCTTAGATTGCCCAGGAAGCGGGCCAGCGGGTCAATAACGACAAGCGCGGGCCTTACTTCAGCAATAACCGCCCTCAGCTCTGCTCTCGCCTCAAGCGTATCGAGTGTAAGGTGCTGTCCACTAATAACGTGGATTGGAATGTCGGCCGAGAGTTGTTCAAAATGGTAGTGGATGGCTCCGCGTATTCTGGCCTTGATCTCGGATTCTTGATCTTCACCGTCAAGTATTAGCACCGGGCGTTTTCGAGGAACTCGGTACCTGCGCAAGGCCATGTGGCCGGTCGTAAGGGCAGCCGCTATCGAAATCGCCAAAAAAGACTTCCCAGCCTTCGGATCCGCAGCGACGATGCAGAGTGAGTTTGCGGGAATAAGCTCATCAATAAGCCAGCGATCCTCGGGCAACCTGTCGGTAAGGGCTGCCGCTTTCTTTGCGATTAGCTTGGTAGTCACGCGCTTCACCCTTCAAAATGAGGTGGTCATTAAACATTTCTTTTTGTCCCGTTATCGACTTCGGCCGGACCAGTGTTTTTGGAATCAATATTCGATGCCGCGAAGCCTTCACCGAAAGCACCATTCTGGACCACTCGGAGCACGGAGGTTTTGGATACCGAAAGCTGAGTTGCGATATGCCGAAGCGACATGCCGCGCTCTTTCATTGCAATTATCTCGCGTGCTATCTGCGGAGTTACCTTCAAGGGCCTGCCGGAGCGCCAGCTAGAGCCTGTTGTTTTGGCAATAAGACGCTTTGCGGCCAAGGCCTCCCTTATCCGGTGCGATATCATGGTGCGCTCTAGCTCTGCGATACTTGAAAGAACCGTAAGGACCATGACTCCCGTGGGGGTTGTAAAATCAAGATTCTCCCTTAGCGAGATCAGCGACACTCCGTAGTGGTTTAGTTCCTGTATAAGCTTCAAAATGTGAAGAGTGTTGCGCCCCAATCGGTCGAGGGCTGCAACTACGATCACTTTGATTTTTCCGCGCTGAGCATCCTTAATCATGCGGTCTAGTGCCGGACGACGATCTTTTGCTCCGCTAATACCCTGGTCCACGTACTCACCAGCAACTTCCAGTCCGCGAGCGGCGCAGAATTCCTTAAGGTTGCTTATTTGAAGCTGCGGGTCCTGGTTCAATAAAGTGCTAACCCTAGCGTATAGAGCTGCCTTTGAAAGCTTGGTCATGGCAGCACCGATTTAACGACCAAACTTTGGGTTATGGCTGGTTTGGTCTCCTCTAAAACGCGGCTTGCGGCCTCCACGCCTGCCATAGCCAGGTAGTGCTCTTTCCATGCCGGATAGCGACGCTCGGTGATTTTAACGAAAATCTCAAAAGAGGACTCGTTTAAAGCGCCACGGCTAAGTCTTTCGATGAGTTCTGACTCTGCCGTCTTAAGAGACTCCTCAAGTAGCTTTGTGCGCCGTTTGAGGCCCTCCAGGGCCTCTCTCATGGAGATAACACTAGCAACGTCGTGGTCGGTAATGGATGCGATTTTAAGTGCGGTTTGAGCTTTCATAAAACTGCCCCCTAGGACAATTCTACGAAAATATGCGGCAATTAATCAACTACTTTTGTAGTGCGTTTTATTACTACTTGAAGTCTTTGGGATATTTCTTTTGAGTTTCGGCAAAGGCCTGCCCAATGAAGTCCTCAAGTAGGCTCGCACGGCTACGATTAAGCACCTTTGATAGCTTATCAAGCATAGACGTGGCTTCTTTGGATAGCCTGAAAGATACCGGGTATTTGCCCTTTGATTTAGGCTCTTTCTTTTCAATTCTCATGCTTGCAAAATATCAGCGAACTGCTTTTTTAGCTACAGCTCGCACTACATTTGTAGTTGATGCGGCGCAAAAACTCAGGCACCGTTAGATGCGGGGGGAGGTTTGGCCACTGTGACCCGGGGTTATACCGGGTACCTAGTTCTGACTTGCAACTTTGGGGCGTATGTTAATACCTGACTAAATAAGTAAGTCTTTAGTTCCGCCTTTCGGAATACTCGTAGCGCTAGCGGAACAAAGATCTGGGTTGAGAACTTTTGTGCATCTTGGGCTCACTTCGGCCGACAATAGTGTGGTGAAAGCGTTTTCTCAGACTTTGAAGGATCTCATGCGAAATCGCGGGATATCCGCGAGCGCCGTTTCAAAGGCCTGCGCCATTCCGAAAAGTTCAATTTCCGAGTGGCTATCGGGCCGTAAGCCAAAGATGGACGAGGCTCTTGTTCGCCTGGCAAAGTTTTTCGATGTGAGCGTGGAGTTTCTAATTACCGGAGACCACCCTGAGGAAACAGTCGTGAGCGATCTGGTGAAGAGCCTGGACGAAAGCTTCGTGCAAATTCATCAAGGGGTGTACCGAATTAGCGTTGAAAAGTTGAAGGATAAAAAATCCGACTTTGGGGAGAGAAAAAAATGACAGCCGTTAAACTTTGGATCGTTCTTTTTGGGGAACTTCTATGCGCTTCAGCTATTGCCCAGTCGGACCTCTCCGCAATCATGCAGGCACAGGCAATGAAGGAGCGGGCGGAGGCCAGGTTTCAACAAAGGATGCAGATTTGCAATTCTTACATAATGACGGATCAGAGCAAATATCCACCATGTGCGGACAATGCTCAAAAATCACTTCAGGCCGAAGTTAGGCTAGCTGTACAGACAATGAATGCGCCAGCCGCAAAAGACGAGCCAAAAATGCTTTGGGAAAGTCCATCTCATAATATGTTCATTCAGACCTATGCCGCCGAAGACTCATGCCGTGGCATCATTTTCGATAGGAAAGGGAAAACGGCTATATCCGGCGTCGTGATAGTATCTGGTTTAGCTGCGGGATGGATATTTAACTACACAGGACAGCGTCCTCGATCTATCCGCGCCAAAATCGACGGTAAAACTGTGGAGCATGTCGCGGGGGACGATGGCAGCGGAGATGTGTTGGTGGGGTTTCACGATAAGGTGTTTAGCGGAGCAAAGGCCTTGGAAATATCGGCTCAGTTTGGCCACGCGGTCGTTGAAAAAACATTCGACTTGGCTGACCTGCCTGCACTGGCAGAAAATCTGAAAAAGATTTGCACGCCTTTGAGGAGATAGCTCATATGAGAATTTTACACAATTTCTCCTCCTCTCTCGAATTCCACGAAGCTCTGCAAAGGCTTAGACAATTTGAAAAAGAAGGAGTCGAGGAAAGTTCAGCGCATATTGACTACCTTCAATCGCTAAGCCTGCCAATTTTGAAACTCAAGGCCCTTGTTGGGCTGGTACAGGTACTTGGAGGGACGTGGGTACTAGTATTAAATGACTACTACTCTCTTTCCTTCGGATCATTCTTCTTTGGCCTGTTCGTAGTTGGGTCGGCTTTTGTATATCTCGCCGACGGTAGAAAGTTAAAATTAGCTTCCGACTTTATAAATTCAGAAGAGAACAAGAGGCGAAGACTGGTTGCTTAGAAAGTCTGAAAAAAATCCGTCTTTTTTAATCTTTGCTTTTGAGTTTGGGTCTCGGACTTAGAGCCCCGGGAGGCAACATGACTAGACACAGAGTTACTTTAGGCACTCTCCTTGTCGCATTTCTTTCGACTGGGTGCAAGTCCTCCGGCGGTATCGGAGCCGAAGCATCCCTTGATGCATCTTCGCCTGATACATCTTCGCCTAAATCGGACAAAACAGACTTTTCTTATTGGAGTTTGGATATGAAGAAGCAAATTCAAACAGGGGACGAGCCTTGGGTGCAGTCGGTCAACGACATTTTTCAATGTGCAAACGACGAATCAGGGGCTCCAGCTATTTGCTATCAAACGTGCATATCCAGATTCTTTCCGCAGAATCGACGCTACGCCCTATATTTGAGTGGATACGTTCCAAACAACAGATGCTTTGCCTCTGTCTTGGAGTGGCCACGGTACGACGGAGTTTTGTCCAGCTACAAACTCTATAATGGTGCTTACCAGACCTACATGCGAGACGGCGTTACGACTGGACGTTGCTCGGGGATTGACGTGGAAAGGCCAGACGTTGATGCGTATCATCAGTTCTCAATGGTGACTGTGCCCAGCGGGCAACTTACGCCTCATCCCGGCGGACTTAGAGTTTACGATGTGCTGACTCTGTTTTCCGATGCCTCGGGGCAGAATCTTTTGACGAGTTATTTTCTTACAGAATGGTCAACGGTGGAGGGGGATTTGGTGACGCCGAATAGGTACGAATATTTGGATGGATCTGGACATGCCACATTTGGCCAGACGGCAGGATTTGACTGCGCTAAGCGCGCGGAAATTACAAATGAGGTAGTTCTGAGTTTTCAGCCCGGGCAGTAACGAGTGGAGGGCGACACTCAGACTTTGTTTTTGTACGAATAGAAAACAACCCAATATTTGTCTCAATGCCCCTGGGGTCAGATTAACTAGAAGGAGAATGAAGAAATGATTCGTATCGAGACACAACAATGGACCTGCGACACCTGCGGAAAACACGTTGACTTTAATGACGGACAAATTTGGTGGTGCTACAAAGAAGACAAGCAACGGAACTTGAAATTAACTCACGGTGGGAAATGCACGGAAGCGCACGATGGCGGATGGACATACACTGGAGGCAGACCCCTTAAAGATTTTTCAGATTCAGATGGGCTGATGGATATCCTGAGTCTGACGGAGCGCACAACTCTTCCTCCTGCTGAGATTTTTGAAATTATTAAACGCTTGTACGTCCCAGGCTATGAGTCTGTTCGCTTGGACGCGGCAAGGGCCATGCAAAATGGTGTGATTGAACCATACTTGTCCAGTCAGATCCTTCATCAGAAGGAGATCAAGGCAATTCAAAAATGGCTAAGGCAGCAGTCGGACTAGAGACTAGCATCATGGGCTGTCCTAAAAACTCCTCTGTGGTTTTAGAGCGCATACTAGTCGGCCTATAGTGGGGTCACTGGGGTCACGGTGCCAACCAACAAAAATACAGACACTTTTTACCCCAAAATATTTCCCTGCTTTTCGCAGGCATTAAAATCCAGGGACAGAAATCAGGGGCGCAACGTGTTGATATTAGAATCGCTCGCCCCGTTGCCCCTACTGCACCCGCTTTAACCACTAAATACACTCGAAATATTTGGTATTACGAGGACCTGCCTGCGGACACCTCGAATGGTTTTCTTACTCAGGTTCTTGCCATGTCCCCGTCTAGCAATATCTTTTTGAATTAATCTTTTCCACAGTGTGTTTTTTGTGATGGGCATGGGCTCGTTCTGACTCTGAGCCATTTTGGACACCACAGCATAGGCCGCGTTTGGTTCGAGATAAACCTCGTCCTTTCCAACCCAGCCAATGTGCTCCCCTTGCCGAAGGTAGTCAGTGCCGCAACCCCCAAGCCCGTTTTTCCAACCCCACTGTTCACACGCATCGGGACGAACTCCATCTTCAAGCGAATCAAGGTATGCTTTGCCTGTAAGTAAAGCAGTTTTCAACAACTCCATGAATCTCGCGGCAGGTTCTTCGTTCGTCAGATGCTCTCCCTGAAGTTTGGCAAGTTCCACGAAGACCCGCCATGCCTTATCGAGTAGCTCGCTTCCTTCTTCTTCCGTGAGGACCCCAGAGTATTGAGCAAAAGACACCAGGCCGTCCATGCCAACCATAAGACTTGCCAAGATGTCTGGCGTGCGACCATGAGCAAGATCCGGCCCGGCCCTTTCTCTATAGGATTTGAAACTCTCTGAAAGACGAGCTTTCATGCTATCAGCTTGGGGGATAAGCCAACGCACATACGCACTCATGGCAGCGGCCAGAAGCCCCGCATCGCGAAACCTTTGAAGTCTTGTCAGCTCTTCCACATTCACGTCACTTCTGGACATCTCAACGATCAGCATACGAGCGCGCAAACTGTATCCGTTGGGAATATCCTCGCCGCTTGAAATGATCTGGCACCGAGGAAAGTTCGTTCTGCGCAAAGAGCCATCCGCATTCATGCGGCCACGGCCAGAGCCATTGCCCTGCGCTCGAAGCACTCGATCTGCCTTCTGATGAAGACGTTGAACATCTGCGACTGTGCCCTTAGGATTGAAGTCATCAACGGTAAAAATACAATCCTTGGTTAAAAAGCTCTGACGTTCGATAAAGTTTTCAGTTGAAGTCCAGTTCCCGGGAAAATTTCGACTATTGAATTTCAAACCAAAGTGCCCTTGCATAAGAGCCGTTAACTCACTCTTGAAGTTTCCACTTGGCCCGGCGACAAAGATTGAACTGTCGATCTTTAAGAATTCACCCAGGGGAGCCCGATATGTAGCGGCTAATAGAGGGAAACTGACCTGATCTTTCGCCACCTCTAAGAAAGAGAGCGATGCTCGAACGGCCTCAGCAAGAACTGAGCCCGTAGGCGGCTCGGGTAGCAGGTAGTCACTCAACTGCTCATTGCCAGCATTCACTTGGATTGACGAACTAAATCCATTCGCCGTTATCGCTCCTTTTGAATGCAAGAACATCCATTCGCCGGAAATTTTTCTAAAACCGAAATGGGCATAGACATGCTCGCGCTTCGCATCCTCGGAAAGGATCTGAATTGCCGCACGAAGGTGATCTTTCTTACTGCTCCCGGCATATACTACGGCTTGAGTTCCCCAGTTCTCAGTTACCCAGGCAAGGCTTGAAAAGTCTTTTGCGACCACGGAGGCATTAAAAAGAGCTCTGCCACTGGAGAGCCTCCCTTCGATTTTGAAGAGAGTCCTTAGCTCGATACCATCGTCATGAACTTCTTCAGATACAATTCGAGCACTGAAGTTACAGAGAGGAGTTGGTACTGGGCCATCCTGAGTTTTTTTATTCCAATGTATTGAGCCATCAACCACTTCATAGGTATCAAACTTCTCTTTATTAGCGTAATTCTCGAAGGCGCGTTCGGCGTGTTTGCCTGCGGCCCAACGCAAAACTTCTTCGGCTCTAGCAAAATCAAACTGCGATTTTTCACAATAGTAGCTAAGTCCTTTCAAGATCTCGGAGTTCGCCATGCCCCATCCCAGGGCACGCACCACGATGTCCTTGACTGCCTGGTTTCTTGTTCCGTCATCAACGGGCTGTGCGTCGACTAGATTTTGAAGTTCTACATTAAGATGCCCGCGTTCAGGTTGAGATTCCGTAGGTCCGCGATCACGAGTAGGAGCTAATTGCCGACTGGCCTTTGTAATGGGGTAGACCCTCAACACTTCGTCCATCGAGTAACGCCGATTTGAAATACTCAAAGCTTTTATCAAAGTAGGTTGCGCTGGATTTTTCATGTGAAAAAAACCCGGGAGACGCATAACTCGGTCCAGGTTGTGTATTCCCTTATCGGAATCAAGATTGCGAATAAGCGCCTGCTGTGCCGGTCGAAAGCGCTCAACACTTTCCCCATCTTTCAACACGAAGTAGACGTGCTGCCCCTGGACAGTCTGAACCAAAATTGTAGGCTTGAGTTTGAAGTCAGGAAAATTCCCATTGTCCTTGTCGGCGAAGAGAGCACGCAAGGCAATAATGTTTTCTGACTTGCGCCCGTTACCGTCATTGACGTTAATCTGAACGAAGATTCCAGCACCTTCTTCATTAAGTTCGCAAAGCGTGTTGAAGTGGTCCTCAATCGTACCCTTTAGAATCGCGACAAGATCCCCTCTTCCGCGTTTTTTTTCGCGAGGTTTTCCATCCACGACCTCTTCAGTCTTCACGTCGTCAAACGTCTGAAACGTCACGACTGCCCTTGGGTTGCCAGTCAGCGCCTCGATGAATCGCATCGCCTCATTCAAATCAAACCCTAAATTTTTGTTGTTCATTTTCTTACTCCTTTTGCGGATGACCGAACGAACGCTCCTTGCATTCTTCGCACCCACCACCAGCATCTCAGGCCGTGGGGGTAGATTTAGGGGTATGTGGCCCGAACGCAGTTCTATGGGTAAAATTGGCTGAATGAGCGATAAAGCAGATGATTCCGCTAGCGTTTACAGGACTGAAAAGGTTCAGGCGGCACTGGATCTGTTACTTAAAAAGTGGCCGGAGCTGGAGCCCCTTCAAGATCGCTTGCGGGCTCGTTTATCAATAGCTGCGCAAGACATCAGCCTACGGCTTGTCGCCTCTGAAGACCTTGATGTCTTTCTCGAAGAACTTTGGGATAGAAGCCATCTCTGGCTCGTTGCTGAGAGTAAAAAACTGTCGCCTATAGAACGTGTACAAGCGATAACCAGATTACTTAAGATCTCTCCCGAAGAATTTGAAGATTTTTGCTGGGCTCTGGAAACGGTTCAGACCCATTCGCCACTTTTTATCGGAGGTAATGAAGGATTCCTCGACCGTGTTCAAGACTTTTCCTGGAAGATCGAACATGGCGAACCTATCCAAGACTTGCACGGAACAATAGAGAACAAACGAGATATTGAAGCAGCTAGCCTATTGGTAAAGCAATCGCGTTTTTTAAAGTTGCCTGAAATTGAAGGCCACTTTTTAAAAGCGCTTGGAGTGCTGCTAGGCAGTGAGGGCTTTGGAGCCGAATCATCTGACGATTCAGAGCCATTAAAAGGAGTAGCGCGGACTCTCTGCAATAGCTTGGCGGAGAACATGAGGCCAGAAGATATGGAAGTCTACGGTGACGCCGATTCCATCGGTATTAGCAGGATCAGACTTCATAAAGTTTCTGAGTTTATCTCAGCCCTCTACGTGTTAAACCAATCTGACTTTCCAGATATGGCTTTTGGTGCCATTGAAGAAGATGATGCACTTAAAGGCTGGATTTCATTCAATGAAGAATACCAACATACCCCTGCCTCATGGTTCTTGGCTGGCAAGATAGCTGAAGATACCGCTGAGTTTACGACCGAGTTAGCTCAGGGCTACTTAAAAGTTGAGAAGAGAATTGAGGAAGTCACTAATCAGCTGGACTACGAGCTTAGCGATACAATCAAAACACGATTCAAGCTTGACGACTTCGGAAAATCAGCGCTTCCAAAACTCGGAGAAAAAGGAATTGTTCGTAGTAAGTGGAGCATTGACATGGAAAAAAGCATTCTTCGACATGAGGATTTCCCTGACGACTCAATCCGCCTTCCTGTCAGCACGAGAGAATCTCTTTGGGTAATCTTCAATAGAATTCCTGAAGGCAAAGTCCAAGCCTCCTTTGATGAACGAGAAATTTTAATTGAAGCTCGCAGACGCGTCGAACATCTTGGCAAAAATCGCAAGGAGGAAATGCCAAAGAAACTTAAGGGCTGGGCTTTCACAAAAGACATGTTGTTTCTGTGGGGTAACGATAAATTACTTGGAAGCACTAATAGTCGTCCCAATCAGGAGGAGCGCAGCGGCAAATACCTAAAAGGTCGGCTTCGTATTGACCTCACTGTACCCTTTCCCAAGCGATAACTTCTACCCCTAAATCTACCCCCATGGACTTGTAGTCTGGGGGTATGAGCGAGAAGTTCGATCCATTACAGAGCGCAACTGCCGGAGAGGAAAATACCTCACCGCAGGAACCGCTCGTCGATGAAGAAGGGATGGCTAACGCCCTTGCCGTGGTTCGCAAACTGCAAACATGGCGCGATGAACTTCTCAAAATGCAACAAGCCCCAAGTGTAGAAGTATCGAACCCCAAGAAGCTCGCCGACCAATAACAAATGATTTAAGGAGGCCCTCATGTCCCATGACTGGAAAGACAACCCAAACAAAAACGCATTTGCCATCATTCGTGTATCCTCGAAAAAACAAGAGGCGAACACGAGCCATGCCGTGCAAGAAAAAGCCATTCGGACCTACGTTGACAACCATGACCTCCGCCTTAAAAGCGAACACATCTTTAAGATCGTAGAGTCGGCTAAAGATTCTGATGATCGCACCAAGTACGACAACGCTATCGCGGCGGGGCTGAAGGAAGGACTACAGCATTGCCTTTTCGGAATGACAGATAGGGAGGGCCGGAATCTTACCAGCATCGAACAAAATGAAAAACGTATCAAAGCGGGAAAGCTTGTAGTGCACTACGTACAAGATAGCACCGTCCTGCATAAGGGTAGTTCCTCCTATGAATTCGCGGCCCGAGCATACAAAGCGGTTGGAGACAAACAACTCTCAGTAATCATCGGTGAGAAAGTTAATGCTAGTTCCGTAATGCGAGCTGAGGAAGGCTGGTATCCTAGTAACCGTCCTCCCAAAGGATATGCTCTGCTTGCTGAAACTGGGGCTGATGGAAAAGCTAAGAAGCGCGGCAAAACTACTATCGCTGATCCCGATGAGCGACAGGTCCGATGGGTACTGCGTGAGTTTGAACTTCGCGCTGCTGGACTTAGCCTTGACTCCATAAGAAAGCAGGTAGTCGCTGAAGGGATTCCCACTCCGCAAGAGAGCGAGAAATATTTTTCTAGCGCAATTGAAAAAAGACTCAAAAATCCGTTCTACCGTGGGCAATTCGTTTGGAAAGGGATCACCTATCATGGCAAGCATCCCCTCATTATTCCGAGACTGATCTTAGATAAAGTTGATGCATTGGTGGGCCTCAAAATGATTCCCAAGCCAAAGACAGCAAAAGGTGTCTTTCAAGGCGGCTTTTTTCGTTGCGCCGATCCTCGATGTGGATGTGCGATAACCTACGATCCTAAAACGAAGAAAAAAAGTGGCAAGCAGTATGCCCTCTATCGCTGTACCAACGGCAAAAAAGTACACAGGGAGCAAAAGAACGTGAACGAAAAAGATATTTGGGAAGTTATGGATAAGGCTGTGAACTCTATTACCATCCCTCCAAAGCTTGCTGAACAGATTGCGGATGCGTTGAATGAGACAAAGCTCAAGATGCAGGATGCGATCAGAAAAAACATCGCCAAGTTTCGATCTGGGTTGAAACAACTTGAAGGAAAAGAGGATCAGATCTTCGACCTTCTCATGGCTGGCAAGATTGACCAAGAGACTCACGACAGACAGATCAAACGCGTTCGTGATGAGCGGAGTGACCTCACCAAGAAACTCGACGATGCAGAGCTGCAGATCGCTGAAGTTGAGATGGAAACAGCAAAATCCATTATCGAACTCGCGAAGTCTGCGAAAGAATTATGGGATTCTCGTTCTCCCCTAGAGAGACGTGAATTCATGGAACTGCTACTATCGAACCCGGTCCTGAACGGTAAAAGTATTGAATATAATTTGAAAAAACCCTTCGCGGGTATCGCTGCCATGAAGGCAGATAGTAATTGGCGTCTTCGCCACAATTAGTTGGTTATTAACTACTTACGCAGCCGCTGAGCCTTGCTGAGCCAGCACATCGTTGCGTACCTCACCCCCACTCAGGAGTGAAGGCGTTTCTAGCGCATATCCATCTCGGACGGCAAGCCCCTCATTTTGAGGTTGATCCGACCTAAATCCGATCAGATCAACCACCTGAGTCATAGCCTCGATGTCCGAAGAAAGCACCTTTAGGCCCTCCGTTGCGCCACGCTCATCAATACCAGCCATACGGATATAACGATCCATAGTGGCCAAGTTCTTCCAACCGCAGATCTTCATAACGCGACCGTTAGAAATCCCGTTGGAAATGAGCTGGGTCGCGAAACAGGCCCGAAGGGTATGGAACTTAATCGAAGGCAGCCCAACCGAAGCGCAGAATGTTCTAAGGACTCGCGCTTGCTCGCCCTTATCCCAATCCCGAAACCTCGGTAAAACATGCTCCAAGCTCCCAGAAGCTCTCTTTAGCTCCGCCAAGAACCAGTAGAGCTCACCCGAGATCGGAATTGTTCGCCAATAAGCTCCTTTGGTGCATTTATCGGTCCTGAGTTTCGCGTTGTAGGACCTATGAATTCTCATCAGTCCGAAACACCGCTTGTCAGGCGCCAAAGATGCCTGAGCGAGCGCCGCTTGCTCAGACACCATCTCAACCCGATCCCAGCGTAGAGCATGAAGCTCCCCGCTGCGCATCCCGGTTAAGAGAGCAACAACCCAGACCGACCACCAAGAATGTCCAAGTTCCTTGGCAACGGCGATAAGCTTCCGAATCTGATCTATCGTCAGAATTTCGGGAAGCTTATCCTCCTTCTTGCCGCGAACTTTGACACCATCTACCGGATTTCCGGTCGCCCCCTTGATGATTCGCTCATCAAGCCCCCACTGAAAGACGGATTTGATCGCGCACTTGAGCTTGACCTCAGTGCTGCGACTACGCCCATCTTCTCTCAGAGTCTTCAACGCGGCCTTGCCGTCCGCTTGGGTGATTTTCCCTGCGGGAATATCGAACCATGTCTTCGTGTACTTATGAAGGAGCGCCACCATATCCGACACTGTGTCGGGCTGTAGGTAGTCTTCATCATTCTCAGGAAGAAGTTTCTTTGCCTTCTCCCATCCTTCAATTACGACACCCCAAAGCGAACCTTCTTGTTCACGTCGAGCAACCTCTTGTGCTACTTCTGCGTAAAGTTTTCTTTCTCTTAATCTAGCTGCGTGCTCATCTTTCAGATCATAAGCACGGTCTTGAACACGAATTGTGCGATCAATCTTGCTACGAAGATTTGCATAAGCACCCCAAACTAATTCGCCACCTGCATTGGTGTACGACCAAACAGACATTAGAAACCCCCAAGCTTCTGGGAGTTATTCAGCAGTGCATCGAGTTCTTCCCGTTTGAAGTACAGTCGTCGTTTCCATTTTCTGGCACGTACATAGCCACGGCATACCGCCGTGCGCAATGCGCCGACTGTCTTCCGAAGATAGCGCGCAGCCTCTTCAGAGTTTAACCAAACTAATTTTATGTCAAAGAACACCTCTCCCGGCCCGACTGCGCCAGGAGATACTAAGGCAGTTGTTACCATACCCTCACCTCGGTTTTTTTTCAGTGGAAAAATGGAAATGAACCGGCGAATTTTTCGCGATTTTCATAGAGGAAATTACGGGTTCAATTGCTGCGATGGGCTCGCGACTTGAGCAGGGATTTCCCCGCTCAAGCGCTTGCCGAGGTACACGTCTTTCGACATCGGGCCGTGCTTTGCTACGTGCGTCCGATAGTCGCGCTCCAAGCGGTCCATCGCTGAAAGCGATTCCTCTTGGAGCTTTTTGATATGATCGGGCGTCAGTAGCGTCAGCGCGACCGAAAGGATTTCGTCGGCGTGTACACGCCGTCCGAAATCTTTCTTGTTCGCTTTGGCGAGTTCAGAAAGAATCCGCTTTCGCGTCTCTTTCTTCACTCGCACCGTGCAGTAAGGAGACGGACGAGACGGTGCTTTGGACTGTTTGGCCTGAACAGGGGTTTCCATAAAACCTCGCTTTGCGGGCTCGGTTTCCGCCTTCGGCGGTAGGAAACTTTGAATTGATGAGTGCCGCGGCTAACGCCGTAGGCATTTAAAGCAAAAAACTAGCGACTAAGGCCCGGTCCCTCGCGCTCAAGCGCTTGGTCCCAGGAGATGACATGAATTTCGATCTTGTCCTTTGCGAGCGTGCCCTTCAGGTTCTCGAAGAAGTCGAGCTCGACCTTTGTCGGCGGACGATGCGTGAAGCGCACAATATGTAGCTGTCGAACGTGTACGTTCTCGGCCACATATTGATGCACTTTTTCGACATCCGGCTCCATGAGCGCAAGCAGGCCGTCTTTTCGTCTGACATCCGAAAACACGTCCATGCCGCGCTTTTGGACAAAGGAGAGAGGATCGGTGAACACAACCGCCTTACTCCCCGTGCCACGGCTTGAGAAAAACGGGGTGCGAAACTGCCCATGCTTCTTGGGCTCTTTCTTGTCGTCGCTTGGCTCATACTCAAGCGAGCCCGTGGGCTCTCCTCGTGGAAAAAGGTGGATAGCTCCACCTTTTTCCACTTGCGCTTGCTGATGTCGCAGGAGCTCATCAGCAACGCGTCCGGCTGCGCCGCGCGTTTTGAGAAACGCCATAAGCTTCTTCTTTCCTTCAGTTGCTCCTTCGAGCTTCTGATTTGGGATACGAAAGCTATTGTAAACGCGCCCCGGCTCCTCGAAGGCTTTCGCAAAAAGCAAAAGCCTCGGATTGTCCGTAATGTGCGCGATTGCAGTCAGGTAACTGACCTGCATGTGCGACGCTACAAAATCAATCAGGTTCCCGTGCTGGTTATTTTTCGTATTCACCGACTCGGTGGCTGAAAGAATAACGTGCTCGCGGCCCTTGAGCTTGAATTTACCACCGCCAATGTCGATAAGGGCAATGCCGTTGTCACGACAGTAGGTAAGAAGATTGCCGCCTCTCGCCTTCTCAATGCACTCAAGGGGGATAATCGAGTCGCGCAGCTTCTCCGTGGACTCGTGCGCTGTACTCTGCCGGCCCTTGCGGGCCGTCTTCGTAAACGCGCCGTAGTCCTTCGGTGCCTGCGCGAGTATCTGCGCCCGCTTTCTAAGCTCCGCTTCCCAGGCCGCCTGCACGGCTGCTCCGCCGCCGCGCACAGCGGCCAGAAGCTCGGGGTGCTTAGAATACTTCTCGTCGTTGGCTTTGAACTTCTCCTCTAAGCCCTTCTTGTCAAAAGCGTGGCCCAGCTTTGAGCCGCGCTTCACCTTATCCTTGCCCGGATACTCGTACCGAATGTTCTGCGCTTCGACCGTGACGCGAATACCAAAGGCGCCAAGGTACGCCGCATATTCGTCGTAGTTTCGGCTAAAGTACGCCGACCAGATTGCCTTCTGCGCGAGATCGAAAACATAGCTCTCCCGACCTTCCTTTATGATCCGGCGAGCTTTCCAAGAGAGATTCAAGGCACTCATCGGATGCTTTGATCTATCAATGACGCTTAGGCCATGCTCCAAGCAAAGCTTGTCGCTAATGGCCCGAAGCTTGTCCCGATGTCCGGTTTCGCTGTACATCCTCGCGCCTGTCTCCATGTTGATAGGACTTACGACAATATGGTTATGGAGGTTTCGCGTATCGGTATGCGTTACCACCGTGAACTGGTGGCCCGCGAAATAGCCTTCGACGAGCTTACGCCCAAGCTCGTTTGCCTTCTCTGGCGTAAGCTTTGCTGAATCCTCTGGGCTCCAACTTTGTATAACGTGGAAGGCCTCTATGCATCGCGGCTTGTGGTTATAGGCATCACGAACGGACTTGAAGTCCGCGATGATTTGCTCGTACTCAGTTGAACACCGTTCGGAGTCCACTGCATCACCCGGTTGCTTTCCCTTGGTGAAGACATAGGTAATCACCTTTGCAGCACTGTGCCGGGGATAAATTTGGACTGTCGCCACGACGATCCCTCACGCCTTCTCGTCGGAGTCGAGCAGCTTAAACCGCGACGTAAGGTAGGTGAGAAGCATCGAAAAGTCGCGACGCACGGACGCCAGATCATCGCTAAAGCCTTCTCGAAAGCCGCTATTCAGTACGCGGGCCACTTGATTAATATTATTTCCGATTCGGCCAAGCGTACCCATGAGGCTCCTTTGATCCTCTCTCGACATCAGAAGCACTAGCGGCTTTCTCGAAAAGTAGACGCGCTTCATCAGCTCCGCGACGCTCTCGCCGCTGGCTCGCGCGTCGCTTTCAAGCCGATCGTGCTCCTCCGGACTAAGCCGAACGTAAGCAACAAGGCGCTTCGGGATGGGTTTATCGGGACGCTTTTCTTCGCTCATGGTGAGAACCCTCTTCTGGGTAACTCATCCGCCAGGAGCTTTAGCGGTAGGATGAGGACGATTTGATACATGGCCTGCGCGCGATGCGCTTGGCCTTTTTCTGACTTCGCGGCTACAGTGAAAAAATCGCTCGGATCGCACGCCCAATAGCCGTGATCCAGCTTGCTACTTCCTCCGGCTCGGCCGCGCAGGACCTTTTGTCCTGCGCGGCCTGCCTCACGATCTCATCAAGCGTGCCCACTTGCTTCATCGTTTCATTGCCGGGATCGTTCGTTTGACTACTCTCGCTCATGTTACTTTTCCTCCTCTTGGTTGATCGCCTCAACCGAGCGTTTCAGCGCATCTAGCGCTTCGCTTAGATGCGCTTCCGCCCGGCGAAGTGCCTCATTTTTGCTCGCGGGGCCGCTCACCGCAGGACTTCCGCGCTCACGCTGTACTGACTCGATGACGACAAGCTGTTGATCCGCGATGCGCGAAATCCTAGCGGACTTGGTGCAAGTGGAGGCGCATGCAGAGACAAAGAGCGGCGTGGCCAATGTGAGTGTGGTGAGTAAGCGAGATGCACAAAAACGAAGTGTGAGCGGTGCCGTGTGGTGGTTGGGGTGTGTCATGTAATTTTCTCCTGCGAATATATTTTTTTCAGATGTAAGTGATGGGTGAAACGGGGGTCTGGCGAGCATGGACTGTGCTGGCGCCCCAGTCCGGCAAAGCCTTTGGGGGTTCCCCCCAATCCCCCATGGGGCGAGCCTTCGGCTCGCCAGGCTCCGGACATTTCGCGCTTCGCGCGAGCTCAAAGTATTCATAGTTTCCTCCCTGTTCATGATTAAACCGCCGCGGCGAGAGCCTTCTTCGCGAGTCCATGAGCTGCCATACCCGTCGAAGCCGTCTTCTTTGAATCATCCACAGCATCCGGCACTTCATCGGCTGTCGTGTCCGAAAGAATCGGGCGCATGAAGAAGAGAAGTCCACCCGTGAAGAGGGTGCCGGTCAGCACTTGGAGCCAGCTATAGACTTCGTAGAGGTGGTAGATGCGCGAGGTGACAAGCTCGGATGCCGTAAGCGAGATGCCGTCGTTTAGGAGCCCAAAAGCGTGCATCGTCTCAGCCGAAAGCGTGATCGAAACAACGATGTGGTAGAGGAGCGTCCAGATCGGCGTCCAAAGAAGAACCGAGAAGTAGACAAGAAACCAGTAAACAAGAGCGCGCCAGTAGCCGGCCACCACGAAAAAGAGAAGCCACGGGAAAACGGCAATAGCCGCCATTTTGATGAAGCCCGCAATATGGGGAGCGCGCGCGAGCAGTTCGCTAAATTCAAGGCTACGAGAGGCGGCCAAGGCCGCACCCTGCATGTCCTTTAGACCCAGCACGGAGAAGAGCCCGTTCCATGAGACTAACCGAAATACCCTCTGGAAAACTCGTCCGCCGGTCGTGGGAAGTTCGGCCTCTTTTTGCATCCCCATCCAGCCCTCATTGGAGTCGAGGTAGTGATTTGCAATCGCCCGCGAAGCAACCAGATTTTCCCAGTTTACGAGATCCCGAACGGAGGATTTACCGGCTTCCGCCTGATGACTAAGCCTTGCCCCCTTCGCTACCGCATACGAGCGAAGCTTTCCTTCCATCTCCTGTCTTACGTCAAGGCAAGTGACCGGAGGCGGCACCTTGTCGTCGATAACGATCTCCCGCAGGCGCTCATCAATGATAGGGCTTCGCCCATAGAAACCGTCAAGTCGCCCTCTCGCATCCGCTTGCTTCACAAGCGGCAAGAGTCGATCAAAGCACTCCTCTGTGTAGAAGGTGATTTCCTTCTTTAGCGACGGGTCATCAATAGTTGAGGCGCCCGCGTACATGATGGCCTTGAAGAAGAAATCAGGCGCCTCAAGCTGGGAATTGGTGGACTTAAAAAGCCCGTCCACGATCCGGGCGATGAGGGCCGAGACTTCTTCCGCGGAGCGGGAGAGAACATCAAACACCAGGCTCACCCGGTAGCTTGGCTGGCCCTCATTGATGTGCGCCTTCACGTAGGGATTCGTGTGCCAAGACTCACCCCGATAGCTCTTCACCTGAACTTCCGACCCAACCTTGAGAAGAGCCGAGCCAAGAAAGAGACACGCTACAATCTGCACATATTTCGAGAGTGGAACAAAGCGCTTGCGCACAAGGCTCCCCGGCAGGTAGCGCGAGAAGAACTGCACGGTCGTCAGGAAAAAGCACACCCCGAAGGTGAGCAGCACGATACCCGCAAAGACCTTCTGGCCCGTGATGGCTTCAATGAACGCCGAGTGGAGCGAAAGGCCCAGATACTGATACATGGCCTCATAGGCGGTGTTGGTGAACATGGTTTAGCGACCTCCGACGGGCTCGCACCACATGGGGTCGGCGCAATCGAAATAGCGAGATTCCACACGACGGCGGTTCTCGGCACTTTCATCATTCTTGAGTTCGGCTTGCACCATCGAGTCCGAAAGCGCCCGCCCACGAGCGTTCACGTCAGCTAAAGCGGCATTTACGGGTTCATTTCGGCTCTTTTGAAGCGAAAGGGTGATGTCCACCGACTCTTTTAAGGTGCGGCGCTTTTGCTCGAGTTCCGCTCTTCGGTTCTCGGGGAGATTCGGATTTTGGGTAAGCGTCGAAAGCATATCGAGCGCGCGGTTCATGTCGCTTGAAAACGCAGTTAGGGCAAGACTCCCGGCGAGTTTTCGACATGCAAGCGAGCGCTCCTGGGGAGGCATCAGGAGAAGTGCGCGTATCGTCTGTCGATCAACGGAGACGCCCTCGAGTCCAATGCCGCCGGGCTGGCTAAGAGAGCGGAGGCCCGTCTCGCCGTCCTCGGCCCCAGCCTGAAGGACACCCTGCACGCAAAGGCGCTCGTAGACAGTCGCCTCCAAGCCCTGAAGGTGCGAACGCGGCGAGAGCGCCGACTCCCGCCTGGGGCCATACTCAACCGAGATATTCCCCTTTGATACGATCGTATCGCCCACAAGTGCCTTCACGAGGCTCACCGTGGGCTGGGCCTCGGCACTCGTGAAACCTGCCCACTTGGCCGAGCCCTCGATCAGGCGATTCACCTCGACTTTTTCACCGGGGCGGCCTCCGGCCCAGCTCCCAAGGTTTTGCTCCCAGATCCCGCGCCCGTTACAGGAATCCATTGCCCGCTCAAGATCGCCGCCATTACTTTGGATTGAGCGATGCACGCACTCCTGACGCTCACGGTAGAAATCCTCCACTCGCGAATCGACATACTTATCCACCAGAGAACACTGATCGAGTCGCATCTGGGAGAGGAAGTTTGCACTCAGTTGGCTATGCTTTAGGATCGCGCACCACGTCGGCGAGAAGTAGCAGGTCAGGAGCATAGGACTTCCCGCGATGATGTTTCGCCCCAAGTCGCCAAAGTATTTCGTATCGAGGATGTTTTTTAGCGATGAGCGAAGCGTGCCACCCACATCAAGCCGTCCGCAGTCAGAGCCAACCCCGATGCTCGCCCCAAGATCGACTGTCTTGTAGTGATCGAACACGGGGTCTCTTAAGGAGTCATGGGACTGGAGCAGATAGTCCGAGGGCTGAAGGCGCTTTGAGTATCGAAAACTATGCTCCTCGGCTCGGGCTGGCGAAAACCAGAGCATCATGAAAAGTGCGAGCATCACGAGCAATAGCCACCAGATGTCCTGAAATTTCCCGAAACGCCGCTTCACTTGGACACCTCGTTTGTTACTTCTCCTTCGACTTCCACGATGGGCTCACCCGTCACCTTGGGCTCAGCTCCCGCGGGGTTAACGTATAGATCCCTGCCCTCCTGGTAGAGAGCACCCCCTTGAACCTCAGACGAGGCGGCGGCCTCGCTCATGAGAGCCGCCGGCGCCTGGAGCGTTGGTTCGTACTGAAGTTTTTCGTCTTCGGACGGCGGCGCCTCGACGCTAGGCTTTCGCGTCTTTTGCTCGGGCGTCTCTTCATAGATCAAGTTTTGCGCCCGAATGGCAAGCTCAAAGGCGTCCGCTCCTTCGGCGCGTCCGATTTTGACGTAGATCAGAAGATAGATCGCAAGAAAGATGAGCGCATGAAGCGCCCACCCGAGTAGATAGATGACTCGTTTTCGGTCCATAGTTTTCTCCCCAAGAAAAATTAACTTTTTTGCTTTCCGTGATCTGTTGGCGCGGTAGGTGCGCGAGCCGCTTCATGCCGCGAGCGGCGGGGGTGTGTCCGGCACTCCATGTGGATAGGCATGCGTCAGGTACTTGAGCGCCGCCCACGCGTCGTCCATGAACTCCTTGAGCGCACGCACGGCCTCCTGGAAGTCCCGCGCATTCGTCGGCGCAAGCCAAAGATCAAAGGGCGTCTGGTAGTAGCGAAAGGCTCCCGAGCGCGTCTTCTTCTTGTTCAGGTAGAGCACTTCCGCATACTGCCCACGCTTTGTGCGAAGGGATTTTGCGATCTGTGCGGTGGCTTCGTCCAAAATCTCTGAGTGCTCCAACACGTAATTCACGTTGTCGGCACTCATCTGAAGGAAGACGAAGTTATCGGCCACTCCCCACATCGCGCGCCCCGCCTCAAGCTCAAAGTAGTTCTGGGGTCTGGGGCTAAGACCAATGAGCCAGCATCCAAGCTTTCGACAGGTTTCAGCGAACTCGGTTATGAACTTCGCCGCGGTCGGGTTATTGCGCCCGAGCATCCCAATCTCTTCACACACAATAAGGCCCATGCGGCCACGGTTCTGAGGGAGCTTCATAATGCGCCGGATTTCTTCCGTGACGGCCATGGTCACGATCGGCTGAAGCACGGGCGACGAATCAAGCCGGTCAAGGTCGTAGATATAGAAGAGGCCGTGACTCGCACCACCACTCACCTTCGAGCGAGAGGATGCCTTGAAGTATTTCGCGTAGTGACCGTCCCCGTAAAAAGGGATGAGAAGTTTTGCGAGCTCGTCGATTTCGACTTTTGAATTCTTGAACATCGGATCGGAGCTCAAGGCCCCAAGCGCCAGCACGACCTCATCCATCGAGAGCTCAATCTCCTCCTCCACCGGACCCGCGATGAGTTTGCCGCCCTTGTAGCTAAGGCCCGCCCGTTCAAGCTTCTCCGTGTAGGCGTTCTTGAGGGCCTTCGAGATCGCCCCTTCGTGAACACTTGAAAGTTTTGCCTCGGGGGAAGCGATGCGCACGCACGTCATGAGAAGCATCGTGAGGAAGCTAATTTTTTCATCGTCGTACTCGCCCCGAAACGGCGTAAAGGGCATGTCTTCGTTTGAATCGAAGACCGTAAGCTCGCCGCCAAAGTATTTGGCGCACATGGCGTAGCTCGTCTTCCGATCCAAGACGAACACCAGGGGCTCTGGTTTCATGCGCTTTGCCGCAAGAACGCAGTCGATAACGAACGCGCTTTTTCCCGACCCACTGTCGGCCAGGACTACGGTGTGCTGCGAGGTTTCGTTCTCAAAAAGAGAGAACGGAACAAGGTTTCGCTCCCGCGAGAGGTGGATAGAGAGCGAGTTCTTGGTGCCCCGGTAGGAGTCAAAAACCGGGATGAACTTCGTCACGTCCGAGCGAAGCACTCGAATCGAGCGCCGCGCGGAGTAGTCGGAACGAGGGGTGTAGTTGAGCGGGAGCTGATTGAGGCAAAGCCCAAGTCCAATGTCGTCCTCGATGATGACCTCGGCCTCGAGGTCCGCGTGGAAAATATTTACGACTTCATTCACCCGGCGTGCGAGCGTTTCATCGTCTTCTGCCTCAACAACAACCGTGAAGGTGAGTCCAAGGCAGCGGTCATCACGCGCCAGGCGGTCTTGGACGGCCAGGACCTCCTCACGCTGGCGGCGGCTTCTGGCCGAGAGGCTATTTTGGAGGAAGAACTCCTTCAGATCGAAGAACGACTTCGCCTTGAGCTTCGAGGGGAAACTGAAGTTGAGCGAGAGCCGAAACGGAAAGTCTAGTTTCGTGAAGTACGCCATGCCGCCGGGGTACGCAAAGGCCGGCGTCGTCTTGAGCGTGATTGTTCGAGTTTTGACGCCTTCACGCTCGATGCCTGCAAAATCGAGCACGGGACTCGAATAGAGAAGCTGCTCGGAGAGCGAGACATGTTTTGAGGCAGGCGCAAACTTTCGCCGGTAGTAGCTCTTCGGGTTAAAAAAGGCGCGAAGAGTGTCCACGAGATCGGCCGCTCCAAGGCGCTTAAGCTCAACCGTAGACGCACCTTCAAGGGAGCGAAGAATATCGAGGAAGCGGTTTCGCTCCTCGATATAGCCACGCATCTGCCGAAAAAGGGTTGCCTCACCCCGAGCGAGAAGATCGCGCGCGATGCGCGTTTTCGCGAACTCCGGAAAATATCGAACCGAGAGAAGCCCTCGGCGCTCAAAAGGCGCTCGCTCATCTGCCGCATCCCCGCAGGCGCTCTTGATTGCATCGACCTTGGCCGAGAATAGTTTTTTGGAGACTTCGTTCCCTTCGGGGTAGCTTTTCTCGATTTCTGCGAGCCTTGCGTCGAGGGGAGAAACGAGCCGCTGCTCAAAAAGCACCTGGAGCGTGCAATTCTCGGGAAGCGAGAACCATGACTTTAGACCCTCGACCGCCTCGATGATCTGCGCGGCCGTCATCGGCTCATGTTCAAGGAGCCCGACCTCAAAGACCGCACCAAGAGAGCCGTCCTTGTTACGGAAAAGGCCATCCGCCTCTATGAATTCCTCATAGGGTAGATAGCTCGTAAGACTCTCCGGCCGTTCAAGAAGCGCGAGTCTAAAAAGTGACTCATCCGAGAGGCCGCGCTCGAGGATCTTAGGCAAAGGAAATTTAGGCACTGGCTCACCGCCATTTCTTGTCGCCTCTCGCGAACTCCGTTCCGCGGCCCGAACTGGGACGAAGGAAACAAGGTGCGAAGGGAGTGAAATTTAGGGACCGGCCTCAATCGTGCTGTAGGCCAAACATAGGAAAGGGACTCGAACTACTTTCCGTCACCCATCGGCGAGCTAAACGGGACTTTTGGCATCTGGTTTGGACGACCAAATACCCAGCCGTCTTTTTCCACCACGAGAGAAATCCATCCGCCCCAGAAATAGTCCTTCGTCGGAAACTCCGTTGGATGAAGAAACGCCGGAACCACACGCGCTCGCGTGCGAGTGGGCATGGGCGTCCCCTTGTAGTCCGAGACGCCTCCCTCTTTGATAGAGAGCGAACGCATGGCGAACGGATCAGGCGTTTGCGAGCGGAGATCAAGCATTCGGGCGCTATCGCCCGTGCTCGAACACGCGCAAAGTGCGCTACTCAGAAACGCGACTAAAGTAAGAGTAGATACTCTCATTGTCTCCTCCTATGGGGCGCGCGGGTCGAAAGAATTCATCCGGGAGTTTCGTTGTGTCCTGCATGACTATCCAAACGTCGCGCCCCGAGACGACGTTGATCGTGGGAAGAAGGCTTTGTGCCTGCTTTAAGTACCATTGGGTTACAAGCGTTGCGGCGTTAGCTGCTCCGCCTGCCGCCATGTAGGCCCCCTGGTCGCCCGTGACACTTGTCTGCGAGCCGCCAAGGGCATTTGTCTGCGTGGTCGTCTGCGCGCTTGAAATCGCCTTACCGACGCCCTCAACAATTGAGGAGAGAAAGGCTTGGGCCGCCACTCGCCCTTGTTTTGAGTGAATGGCGCCGCTGACGGCAAAATTGTTATCCTTGTCGTCGGCGATGAACCCATTCACCTCGCGCTCAAACATCCGGCCTGACTTCGACACGCAGGAAAGTTTTGTGGCCTGCATCTGAACGCGCTCAGTCGAGAGATCCCCTTGGGATTTGGCGATCATGAAACACCCCGAGAGATCAAGGCGCCTCTTGTTCGGCGTCACGTAGGCAAAATCAAGTTCAAGCAAGACCGGGTACGCTCTGCCTTCCGGCACGTCCACGCCCGTCATGAGTTTTGCGCGCACATAGCTCCCCGCCGGGAGCACGATCGAGGCGGCATCCGCGTCAGCAGGCGTGCTCTTCACGGGAAACGCGATGGCGCTTCGGCCCGCCCGAGCTCCACCGCCACCCGAAAAACTTCGAGAACGCGCGCCCAAGAAGTGCGCCACGTCCAACTCATTGGGAGAACTTCGTGATCCCCCGGCGTCTTCCGGCGGCGAAGGTGGTAGCGATGGCTGCGGGAGGCCCGCAGCCGTCACACCGACCTGACCCGTAACGGAACCTAGTCCATTGACCGAAGCCCGCTCCCTTTCCAGCTCCTCCAAGCGCGTTTTCAGTTTCTCATAGGAGTCCTTTAACTCCCCCTGCGAACCCTGAAGATCGCGAACGGTCTTAGAGAACAGTTTCTCGCGGCTATCTAAGATGAGTTCCGCCCCCTGGCCGAGCACGCGGGCATCCTTAAAATCTGATGTACCCGCCCCCTGGTAGACCGTCGTGCGAACTTCCCCGCCTCGACTACAGGTATAGAACGCAAGAACGACAAAGAGAGCGGCCGCCACTAAAAGCGTGCGCTTCTCGGAGATTCCAAGAGTGCGCCATGCTTCCAAGCTTTTTTGAATTATCTGATTGCTACTTGGCACCAAGGTTCACCTCCTTTCTCTATTTTTTGACGGGCTTCTCGACGATTTGAACGGGGAGCACAAGCTGCGGAGGGCTCGTCGTGGACCGCGCTACGACTCGAAGATAGGTGGATGCCCCGACTTCACCCTTTGGCGCCAGCACCGCGGAATCAACCGACGAAACAATGGCCGTGTTCGGATCGCCCAGCATGAGGTTCTGGATATTGATGTAGAGGCTCTTCCTCTGCGTGTTGACGAGCTCGAAGATGTAACCCTTGAAACGGTCGCCGGAGTAGATGCCAACAAGGCGCGTAGTGAGCCCTCTAAAGCCTGGGCGCACCTCGCGATTCACCAGGCGCGATTCAAAGCCAGGAGCCTCGTCTCCCCGAATCATGGCTCGAAGGAGGTCGAGTTCTAGGAGAGCCCGCCCCGAGCCCTCTCCACCATCAGCACCACCGCCGCCTCTTTCCCTCGGCTTAAAATCGAAGACGCCCTCGGCATCTGACCCTCGACCGGCCCCGCTCTGCGTGAGCCTTGTGCGGACAATCGACCCATCGCTTAGGAAGAAGCTCACGGAGCTTGTGCCACTTGAAAAACGCGGCGTAACCGAGAGAAGCGCGTAGTCGGGCTGCGCGCTGTTTGCAGGACCGACCTGAAAACGCTCGGCCCTCGTTACGAGCTTTACCTCAAGCGGGAAGCGAAAGTACGCGGCCACTCCCTGCTCGAGAGTGATCGAAACGGGGTCGTCTCCGTACAACACGGGTCGCGCTTGAACGGAGGCCGTTGCAAGGCCAAGACACGCAGTCGCAAGCCGAGCTACCTGTTTTAGTTTTCCCATGGAAATCCTCCCCATCTCAAAGACCTTTCTTCGTCGAAAAGGCCGTAGCCGACTGGCGCGTGAGACGATTGATCTGGAGAAACCACCTACGCCCCGCGCGAGGAGGGACCAGCTCAAGGTCCATCTCGACGACTTCCTGAGCCTGGCCCGCGTACTCGTTATTGATGTAGGTATCGCGGCGCACGAGTGCTACGGCTCTGTAGAAGCCGTTATCGGTTGCGCGAATCTCAAGATTCCCAACCGATAGCATCTCAGAGACGCCCTGCGATTTGACGCGCGCCTTGAAGTCATCGGCCTCGGTTAGAAACTTCACCCGAAGAGCTGGACTCATCGAGGACGCGAGAAGCCGGTACTGATCCTCGATGTTGCCGCTTGTGACGTTGCCGAGCTCGCTTAGGTACTCGTAAACCGCGTCCTTCACGTACTGATCGGGGACAGTTTGAGCCGCAGCCGGAGTGAAGTCTTGAACGCCGGGCGCCAGGATGTATTCCTTCGCACGAAGTTTTGCCTGAAGCCCACTCACTTCAATACGAGAGACAGCAAAGCTCCCAAGAAGCAGGAGGACCAGAACCGCGATCACCTGCCGCTCTGTTGCGCGCGCACGAAGCTCGGCTGCCCGAAAGCAGACGTATCGCGGGAGCACACGCAGATCGACTCCGCCGTAGACACCCTCGGGCGGCACGCTCATGCGTGCCGCCGCAATCCCTTTCTCCATCGCTCCGATCATGAGAACCGCCCTAGACTTGAGGCTCTTCGCCACTGGGCTCGTGAACCTCACTAGCTTTAGCTTCAAGCAAACTAAGCATCTTCTCGTAGTATCGAGCAGGCTTGATTGAAGTGATCGTAACCTTCGAGATGATCCAACGGCCATCCTTTGAACGAGTGACCGAATCCTCGATCTTGGGCGCAAACGGATTCTTTGCGAATCCGCCTTTGCTTTGTTCTTTCGTCTTCGCTTTTTCTTTTTTGGCTTTGGACATTTCTTTATTTCCTCCGTGGTTTTGATGACGGCCGAGGTTTCGGCCACTTTGGTTTCCATGGAGGTGCTGGCCTCCATGTTTTTCCCGTTTGGAATCTCAGTCAGAAAACCTCCTTTGCCCGCGCGGGTTCACAAGCCCCGGAAGCGATATGTGAAAGCGCCGGTACGGGTAGTGAAGAAGAACCCCAGGTGGGAATCTTCGCCTTATGACGGGCCAGACAAAGAGCTGAAGGCCGAGCATGAGAAACATCGCGCCCCACGCATAGAAGATGACCCCAAGCACGAGCACCGTAAGGAGGGCGCCAAAGGCATCGCCTAGCTCCCAGAACTCCAAAATCGTGATCGGGGAGTCGATCGTCTGTGAGACACGGCTCCCATGCTCGTGCCTCAGTCCCGCGTAATCATGCATACGCGGTGGCTCCCGAGGGCGAAGTCAGCTCAAAGAGAACTTGCGAGAACAGCCCCTGATTGCCGCCGATCTCGAAGATGTTTTTGACCCAGATCGGAGCCGTACCGAAGAGAATCGCGCCGATCACGCAAATGACGGCGATTCCAAAGCGCTGTTCCTTTAGCGCCCAGCCAGCCGACATGATGCACAGACCCGAGAACAGGCGCGCCCCCCACTTAAAGAGGGCCGTGTCGATCATGCGAAGGAGCGTGCCCGCCGCCTGGAGTTTGTCCGAGGCGTCCTCGCCGGGAAGAGTTGCCGGCCCCGCATGCGCAAGCGGCGAAAAGAAGACAAGGTAGCCAAGAGCTGCCGTGAGAAAACAGAGAAACCAAAAGAGTTTTGTCTCCTTCGGGTCCGGTGCGCCCAAGCACGCGCCATTCACCGGAAGATGGTTTTGAAAGAGGGCAGATAAGGTAGTCAAAGCATCGCTCCTTCCACACCCAGACCCATTTGAGGTCGGGAGGAATTGACGAGCTCGCCACCCACTTTCGGGTCAGGTAGAGCCGCTATCTATTGGCAGTCCGCGAAGCTATCGGCGCTTCGTAAGACATGAATTCAAAATGAGGGATGCGAGAGCTAAGGTGGAGCACCGCTTGTGTCTTGCGCGCGAATAGCCTCCATGATCTCGCCGACACTCTTGTAACCTGTGATCTTTAAGACCACCTTCTTCTCGAGATCGCCTACAAGAAGAAGAGGGACGCTAGAAATGGCACGGCTCTTAACTTCGGCGGGACTCGCACGCTCAACCGGCACCGTCACCCGCACGCCAGAAAGAGAACCAGCGTCGATCTGCCGCGCATCAACGAAAAAGCCCTGGCCCGAAAGCTCGCCAAGCGTTCCAAACATGCGCCGGCAATGCGGACAGGTAGAGTCAAAGTACATACGAAACCGATAGCGCCTCACATCAAGGGCCGGTCGAGATCGGGCCGCCACCTTCTGCGCTCGCAGACGAAGATCCTCCTTAGCCTCTATCGGTAGACTTGCCGCCTGCGTGCTGTGGAGATATTCGGCCATCCGGGTCTGAAGTCTTGCCGAAAGATCATTTTTCTTCTCGATGTACTGAAACCAGAGTTTCAGGTTCTCATCACTTGGGTTTCGGACAATTTCCATGAACGGCTCGGGTGGCGTGTAATCGCCCTCGCGGAAGAATTCTTTGTTTTTGGGATCGAGGTATTTCTTCCACGGAAACGCTTCCTCGGTTCCGACCGCAACCGCTGGACTTGGCGCAGGCTTATCCGTCTTGCTCACTCTCTCCTTCCAGAAGTCGAGCGTCTCGTGACCAAAGTAGCCGAACGATCCATCATCGGCGATGGCAGAAAGCGCGATCACTAGGCCTAGTGCCGTACTAGAATGTCTTAGTTTCGCGAACATCGACCATCCCCCTTTCCGCACGCTCTTGGCACGACTGCCCGAGCGTCCATATTGTTTCCCCGCCCATACCATCGCCCTTTTGGTATTCAAGGATTGGCACTTGGCCTGAAATCCCCGCGCGACACGCCCCACACCCATCAAGGCTACGAAGTCGAAAATCTCCCCGCACAGTCGGGACTTGCTCAAATCCCCTTTCGGCGGCGATGGAGCACTTCCCGCAAATTCGAGGCAGAAGGCGCTGCGCAACCGACAGCCGCAGAAGAGAACGAAGATCAAGATCGTCTACGCCAAGACCCCTCATGCGCTTGTGAATTTCTTCCGAGGAATTCGCATGGATCGTGGATAGAACAAGGTGCCCCGTGGACGCCGCCGCCATGCAGAGCTTCGCTGTTTCCTCGTCACGGATCTCGCCCACAAGTACAACGTCCGGGTCTTGTCTGAGCGTCGCCCTGAGAGCCTGCGAGAAGCTAAGCGCTTCGCTCACCTGTGTTTGCGTCAGACCCTCGATCTCGTACTCAACCGGATCTTCTAGCGTCATGACGTTCTTTTTCTTTCGATCAAGAGCGCAAAGGAGCGAGTAGAGCGTCGTCGTTTTTCCGCTTCCCGTTGGCCCCGAAATCAGAATGAGCCCATTCTCGCAGTTCAGCGCCTCAAGGAGAGTCGCCGTTTCTGAGGACGAAAATCCTTGGGCGGTAAGATCGAACTTCTTCGAGAGATCAAGAAGTCGAAGCACGATCTTCTCGCCGTATTGAGACGGCAGGAGGCTTGCCCGTAATTTTAGGCTCCACATCTGGAAATGAAGGCTCGAGTCTTGCGGCACGCCCATAACGGCAAGCGAGAAATTCGCGACCCGCTTCACCTCGTTTATGAACGACTGCCGGTGCTGCACCTCAAGGCACTTGTACATTTCAAGCTCACCAAGAACTCGAAGACGGATATCGAGCCCCTGGATTGTAGGCTGAAGATGGATGTCGCTTGCGCCGATGTCCTTCGCGTACACGATGATTTCACGAAAGAGCGCAACATAGGGCGAATCGCCCGCGATCTTCTCGTCATCGCTCATCGCGCGCGAGATCGTGAACCGCGCCGCCCCTGCTTGGCCGTGCGGTGCTACCAAATCGCCCGCCGTCATTCCGGTATCCCCGCACAGGCGCCAATCAGTACCCCAAGGGCCGCCATGACCTTGGGCACTTCCGCCAGGTCGCGACAGCAGCTCACCTTAGACCAGACCGTAAAAAGGTAGCCGCGCAACTTCCCACCCAGGAGCCTTCGCTCCTCGCGCACGCCTTTTACGGTTTCAAGAAGGCCCACGTTTTGGCCTTCCTTGAAGCACGATGAACTCTGAGGGCTTACCATCTGCCAGAGTTCGTCCGTGCTTGCGGGCGTTGAGCGAAAAAGTTCACTTGATAGTGACTTCATACGAGAAGCCACCATGAGCGCTCCGGCCGTTTGACTTCCACCGTTATAGACTCCCGTTCTTGGGTAGAAGATTCCCCAGCCGTTGCAGGCTGAATGTTGGGATGGCGGAAACTTCGGCAGTACGCCAAGCGGCACGCTACAAGCGGGCGTTTCGGGCGAGTAGCTAAGCTCCCCTCCCGTGGACGACATGAGAGCACCTTTGAGAAGACAAGCCTTCGGGCTCGCCGCCCAGGCAAGAAACTGCGGCTGAAGCAGGTCGCCGCTTCCCGAGCTCCAAGAGCTCCCCACATGCTCACTCATCCCATCAAAGCATGACCGTTCAATTCGCGTTCCCCCACACGGAAGAAGCGCAAAGGGGATCGAAGCAAAGGGCACCGCAACCGTGTGCGAGTGAAAGGACTGAGTGTCTATGTCGCCCTCAGTGCCATAGGGAATGAGTCCGCCCGATACGGACGCCATCTGCGCCGCGGCACCAGGGAGCGCCCCGAAATGCGTGCTCCCGCTGTCGGGCATGACCTCAACGAAGGTCTGGGGGACGTAGTAGGAGAACTTTGCGCAGGGCCTGGGCGTCGGCCATCCGCACATGCAGGCTCCGACCTTCAAACCCAGGCAGGAAGTAAACTCAGCGCTCTTCACTACCGAGCAAACGCTCGGAAAGGCGTGACTGGCCGTTCCCACGAGCGCAAGAAGCAGGCACGCCGCCTGGGCGAGTAGCGCCTTTTGCGCGGGCAGTGTCGCCAGCACTTCTTCTTGGAGGAGATTTTTCTCCTCTAAGTAGTAGGGCTTTAGCCAAAGCCTTCGGAAACTTGTGGCCACTCCATCGTAGATCAGCCCGAAGCACTCGAAGGTCTTGAGCTTGAAGAAGTCGGCCGCCGTTACGATCGACTCGCGGTGTTCCGTGACGTTGATCGACTCGGAGAGGTTAGCCTCCTTGGCCTCAAAGCCCCCGAGCACAAGATTGAGATTTGGCCCTTGGCTTGTTTCCGAGACGCTGTGCGAGGCCCGCTCGACATCCTTTTGGCCAGCGAGCTCCTGGTAGATCCGCACAGTCTTAAGATCGGCAGAGTGACCGGCGATGCAGGTTCGGAAGTTTTGGAAGAGTTCGGAAGCCGCCTTCTGGCTCCCCACGGCGTTTTCAATAGAACTTAGGCTCTGACTTGCCGCAATCGTGATGCCGCCAGCCTCGCGCGCCTTAGCTAGATATCTGTCGTCACCAATCACAGCCCCCGTGCCGACAGTCACCACGTCCTGGTACTCGTCCATAACTAGCACCGCTCCGCGCATCGGGCCGCGCTCATCCGGGCGCGAAAGAAGATCTAGGACCGACTGTTGGTAGCGAAGTTTCACAAGTGTTCCCATCGAGCGAGCAAGTGCCTGGCTTGTCACATCAAAAAGGAGGATCTTTCCTTGATCCACGACCTCATCCATAGACTGAATGGTGAGTTTGTCTTTCGGAGGGCAGAAGATTTTACCCGCCTGGTACTCGCGGAACTGGTTTAGGAAGTTCGTAGCGGTTGCAAGGATGCTCGTTCGCACCTTGTCCGCAAGTTTTGCGTACTCATCCTCAAAATATTCAACCGCACTGGCGATGTTGAAGCGCTCCTCTTCGTCGAATTGCTCCTCTTTGAGCGTCGCCTTCAGACGATCCAAACTCTCCTCATTCCCAGCCTGAACGAGCGCCGTCATAAGGTCGTGCAGAGTGTAGTAGTCGGGCTTCAATGCGGCACAGAAGGCAAGGCAGGCCCGAATGAGATTGTAGGACTGCACATCCCAGAAATCGTGATTTCTTCCATCGCTTGCGATGAAGTTCGAGGCCGCAGCCCTAATCATGTGCGCAGTATTGGCAAAACGCGCGCCCTTGAGTGCCCGAGGCTCAAAGATCGGGTTATAGGTAACGTCGCCTCCGAGCTTCACATGGAGCATGTCGCTTACTAGCCCCAAGCGCCCAAACAGCTTCACGACCTCACGGATGAACGTGCTCTTCGGATCAAGAAACAGCATTGAAGGGCGAAGCTTGAAGTTCGCTACGATCTGTTCGGCGTAGCGAAGGATGGTTCCTTGTGTTTTTCCCGACCCAATACTTCCCGTGATGAGAATGTTTCCGCGCAGGGCATACTCCGATAGCGAAAGCCAGGAAGGTTCATCCGTGTCTTCTCCGACACTCCCCACGACGATGCCGTTTTCTAGTTTTGGCACAGGAGGAAGCGCCTTCACTTTCCTTGAGGTAGCGAAGCTACTTAAAACCTCGCTTCTTGCCGTGAGGTAACTGAGAATCGCAACCGAGATCGCGAAGTTCCCGGCGAGCGTCCAGCACACGATTTGCTTGATCTCGGCAGAAAGCCACCAAGGCAGAACTCCCGCCTTTGGCAGAAGGAAGAAAAATGCAAAGCAGGCAGCTCCGCCGATGCACAAAGGCCAAACGGCGTGCGCAAGTCTCAAACTTGATTTCCTGCCCTCGCGACTAAGCCTTGCCGACGCCAGGAGGCCGAGTTTCTGCCCCTGGCCCGTGAGTTCAAGACTTCGCGAGAGCACCGACCAAAGCCAGATGACGTTCAGAGTGCCGGCGCACAGAACGGCGGTTGCAAACCCCATGTGCGCGTCGAAGTACCGATCCCAGCGCGCAAGTTCCGCCGTCACCCCGGCGGGATTTTGAAAGTAGAAGAGTGCTCCAAGCACAACAGCAAGACCCACCACCGCCAGGGGGAGAGGCACATCGGAACTCTTTGGACGGGCTAATGCATTTTGAAATGTCATAGTGTCTTAGACCTCCGAGGGAGGGGATGCCTCTCCCCCAAACGCGCAACCCACAGGAAGGAGAGAAACCGTGGGTTGAATTGAAAAGTTGGAGTCGCCGGACTGAGATCCTACGGCTTCACAAGCCGCAAATGGCTGATGTACCCTTTGCTTCGCGGTCGCTCCTCGACGGACTGGAAGCGACCATCGTGGAAAATGAAGTCGAAACTTCCGTAACGAAATTCTGATCCGTAGCGTTTCCTGTACCGAGCCCGAAGACGACGCGCGGCTTCTTCAAAAACGAACTCGTCCGATAGATTCTCGGCCATGAATTCTTCATCGTGTCTTTCTTCCATACACCCTGCCTTCCTTGGTTGAGCCCATCACAGGCGCTTTAGCCTGCCGCATACGCGAAACTTTCGTCTCCGATGAATCCTTGCGGGGGCTCAAACTCTTCAAACGTCCACTCGCTATCGCCAATGAGCGAAGCGAGAATTTTTCCTACAATTTCCATGATCGCGTTCACTGATTGCTCCCCTCAGTAAAATTTACTGGAGTACAGTCGCGAGAGTTTCATTTTGATCTCACGAACCTTCTCCATGAGCTCGGGGTTTTCTTCTTTCTCTCGCCTTGAGAGAAGACTGAAGAGGCGCTGAAATTCCTGTTTAAAAAGCATGACCATGTGATTTCACTCCCCTGATTTTGTGTCCGCGATTACGACTCCAAGCCCTCAAACATTTGCTGAAGTCGATGTAAGGTTTTTGCGAGCCTTTCGTTTTGCAACACCTCATCCATTGAGATCAGGTGTTTCAGTTCATCGAAGTCATCTTCGAGTTCGCCAATCATCCAGTCGTCCATGTGTCCTCCTGTTCAAAAACGGTCGCGAATTCCCAAGTGATGCGGCCTTTCGGGCCTCTCGGTTTTTTCGCCTGAGCTTGATTCGTTCGGCTTGCAGGTTGTCGCGCAACCTCCAAGCAACAGAACGCCCATCAGCACCCAAAGTTTTTTCATGTTCGTTGTTCTCCCTGATCTTTTCTCTTCAGCAGATCCCGGCAAGAGCCGCTTGTCGGAAGGCTTCCTCTCGCAGCTCGTTGATCCGCGTGTTGGCGTTTGCCGACGCCGCCCAAGACCGCTCGAAGGTGCCCCACAGCCGCACAAGACCTGCCGATGCTTTGCCTAGAAGGTCACTGATCCGAGTCTTTCGACTCCGTTCGCGCAGAGGAAGAAAGTCCTCGATCGTGTCCGATTTGAAAGAGATTGCGTGAGTGTTCATAAATTTGTCCCCCTTGCGCGCCTTAAGCTGCCTTGGTGTTGTTGGATTGAGAATCGCCGCCCTGTTCGGTTTCATCGGCGCGTTTTCTCCGTACGTCGTCGGCCTCCGCGGCCTCTTCAAAACGCACCATGTACGCGGCGTGAGCATGCATGCTGTTCCAGTCGCAACGGCGACAGAACATCTCGTCGGCGAAGCTTGTAAGGCTTGTTGATCCGCAGTGAGGACAAGCCTTGAAAAGCTCCTCCATCGTCTTGGGCCGTCTGGCCTTGGGTTTTACTCCCATGATTCGCACCTCCTGTGTGCTTGAGCTCCCTTTCCAAGAAGCATCCGTTTCTAAGAGGTATTAATGCAGGGATCGGACCAGCCCGACGTGGCGCATAAAATATGCGTATATTAATTTGTTATTATTAGTAATTTTAGATTTTTGATAGACAGAGCACGGACGGCAAATTATGTACTGAAGTCAGGACTTCAGTACATGCTATGTACTGTTTTCAGTACATAGCGTTTTGACCGATAAGCATGGAGAGGAGGCTCGAATTGAGTACAAAACCCGGAGCCAAACGCCCCCCTTCGCCGCCTTCACCTGACGCCACCCCGGTTATTCTCATTGTCGACGACGAACCCATAACAAGACTCCAGCATGAACTTATATGTCGAAGCCTCATTGCCCACGGCACGGCGCAAACCATCAGCGCCGCATCCCTCCCGGAGGCCCTGCGTGTCTTAGAGGAAACCCTCGTGCATGTAGTCCTGCTCGACCGTAACGTGGGGCCGGACGCGAACGATCCCACGCAAAATGGAATTTCGGCCATTCCCGATATGCGTAGGATTCAACCTCATCTTCAGATCCTCATGCTCACGGGATCGAACGATACGAACGACATTGTGAGAGCCATTAATCTCGGCGCTCTTGACTACATTCTCAAGAACACGGACGAGTCCCTTGTTCTCGCTCAAATCGAGAAAGCCCTAAGCATTGCAAAACTCGTACTTGGAAAAGTCGGCCCCGCCCTCAAGTCGACTAGCGCCGACGAACTGCTGGCCGGCAACTCGCCGATCATGAAGAAATTCAAACGCGAGTTAGACCGCGTAGCGGTAACAGATAGCGCCGTCCTCCTAACGGGTGAAACCGGCACCGGGAAAAGCGTCTCCGCCAGAGCCATTAATATGAAACGCGCGCTGACTCTCGGTCATGCGGAGTCGCCCTTTGTCGCTCTCAACATGGCCGCCATTCCAGAAGACTTAGCGGAGTCCGAACTCTTTGGGAGCGAAAAAGGTGCCTACACCGACGCCACCTTCAAACGTGGAAAGATGGAACTCGCCCATAACGGCACCCTATTCCTAGACGAGATCGGCGAAGTATCGCTCAAGATCCAAGCAAAAATACTAACAGCCATCGAAACGAAAACCTTTCGCCGCCTGGGGAGCGAAGTAGACCGGAAGTCGAACTTCAAACTCGTCTGTGCCACCAACCGCAACCTTCAAGAGATGGTGGCAAAAAAACAATTTCGAGAAGACCTCTACATGCGTATCTCCACCTTCACCATCCATTCCCCGTCACTGGCCGAGAGAAAGGAAGACATCCCGGAGATCGTCCGAACAATGCTGCCAATCGTCTGCCAGCACACGCATATCCATGTAACCTTTGAAGAACTCCCGAAAGAATTCTTCACGTTTCTTCAGGAAATTCACCTGCCGGGGAATATCCGAGGAATCGAACGATGCCTCTCGTGGCTACTGGTACTATCCCCTCAGACGTTTCGTGGCCGACCTCAATTTGACGATTGGCGCCCCTTAATCGAGTCGAAACTGAAGGTAGAAAATTCAGTCACCGCTACCGAGGGAGCAGACTCCACCGTAACGCTCGATCTCCTTCGCTCGGGCCGCTACAACGTACTCACTCGCGGATTCCCCGGACTTACCTCCCTCGTTGATATTGTGACAAAAAACATCATCGAGGAAGCTCTCGAAAAATACCACACGCGCCATGAGGCAGCCGAAGCTATGGGCTACTCGCGGGTTCACTTTCTCACAAAAATCGGACAACTTGGAATTGGCCGGAAACGACTTCAAAAGAAAAAAATCAAACAACGAGGACAAGGCAGCAGATGATCGACAAGAACCAATTCATTCACGACCTAACATCGCTTCAAGGAGTTCTAAAAACGCTACGAAACCTCGCAGCGGGTCAAGATGACATCTCCGAGAAAACGCTCGAACTTCATTCCCTCGCTATCGAAAAAATCGAAGTGCTAATCTCGAAGGTTAAGACAGAGATTCCCTAGAAGTCCGGAAATTCCTTACCGACAACTCCGGCCAGGAATTTCAAATCTCGAAACGTCTCCGGCGGATCGCCTGTACAGAGATAAACCTGCTCGAATCGAAGTTTTGAGATCTCCCGCGCAACCTCAACGCCATTCTCGCCACCCGAAAGCCTCACGTCGATATACACCCTCACGGAACGGTTCATTTTTCCGCAAACCTTAAAAAACTCCTTCGGGTCGGCAAAAACCGCGAGATTTATTCCTCGGCTCTCGGCCGCAGCTTGCCAGCTTTTAATTACGAGAGTGTCATTCTCGATTAGCGAGACTTGAACATCGTCGAGACGATCCCCATTCGAGATCGAACCCACCCCCGAAAGCTCGATCGTCACCCCCGTTCCCCGCCCAAGAACGGAGTGCATACGGATTGTGCCACCCCAGAGGGCGACAAGTCGTTTTGCTTGCGTCAGGCCGATGGCATTACCGTCGGACTTACCGACACTTTCTCCTTTATTCCAAGCGCGGTCGAATTCATCTTCCGAGAGACCTCGCCCTGTATCGCTCACTTCTATGCATACCCCTTCGCCGCTCGCCTCAAGCGTCACAAGAATTCTGCCGCTACCGACGATAGCTTCTGCCGCATTGTTGAGCAGGTTCGACAAGACGCGCTTGAACTCTTCCACATTGGCGCGGATCATCAATGAGGGGTCAGCCGCAGCCAATCGACATACGATTTCCAAATCTTTGCGATTTTGAAGTTCGGCCTGCTTCTCGACAACTAGCGCCTGGAGCACGGTTGCAATCTCCGCGCAATTCAATACGGAAGCCGCTTCTCTGACCGCGTGTTTTGCCTCACGATTTTCCGACAGCAAATCGCTTGCGATCTCTTCTATGCGAGCCGTTGCGGAAACCAACAAGTCGCGATCCCGTGTCGATAGAACTCCATCCTTGAGCTTGGCGCCAACCGAAGCCAATACCGCAAGGGGCGAGCGAATGTCGTGACCAACCTCGGACGCGACCTGGGCCACGGCCTCCATCTTACTTTGCTTCTGAATCGTTCTCTTCGCCTCTTCGAGATCTAACACGGCAAGCGTCATCGCCTCGTAGAGTGGCACGAGTTCCGTCGGGTAGCCTTCGGGTTTCACCATGCCGTCAGAGCCTCCGCGCCCTAAGCGACGAATTGAATCCACGACCCTCGATATTTCGCTGACAAAATATTTCCTCAACCATACGACAAGCACGAGCGTCAGCAGGGATGAATACAAGAGGAATAGAAGATAGGACGCTATGAAAGTCCGCCACACATCAGACCACGCGCTACTTCGATGCTGAAGATACACCCCACCGATTTCCGAATAAGGGTCATCAAATGAAATATAAATCCAACCATGAGCGTATTCTCCCGAATTACACTCCGGAGGAGGTAGAGCGTTTAGGGGTGCCGACCCCAGGACTCGGCAGCCTTTTTCCATAACGACTGCCGCTTCGATATCCTTCATTTCGTAAAGTGAGCGGATGAGCCGCCCATAGTCGCCCGCAAGGCGCCCCTCTTCATTCTTCGACAAGATAAAGGAGGTTCGTTCTCGAAGTAGCGCACGATAGGACTCGCGGCCTTTTTTATACTCGCGATAGAAAACGACTCCGAACATCACGACCTGAGACGACCCGATCATCAACAGGAAGCTAAAGAATAGCCATCTGGCCAAAGAAGGGCGTCTGGCCTCGCTTCTTTTAGCTGATGATGTGGGGTGCTCGGGGTACGTCATGACCTTCTAGCGAAATCGCGGCTGGGTTGAGGAGTTCTTGACTCCAGTTATCGAAGAAAAGCGGTTGCACCTTGGGAGAGACGACACGCACGCAGACAAGCGGCTTGGTGTCACCCAAAAAGGCAGGCGCGGGACACTCCGAATAAAAGAAATCATCGCGCGCGAGATCAACGTCGATTTCGGAAATTTCCGCAGACACTCGGCTCAAGAATTCAAGCGTCGTTTTATCCTTCGAGTAGCGATGGAACTTCATGAAGCTTTCAAGACTACCGGGATGAATGGTTGGATCGTCAGCCTTGGGCTCGTGGGGGACATACGCCACCATTCCACTGCCCTCAAGAAAGGCGCGCTCTTTGGCAACTTCAAGAGAAGAAGCGGTCCCGAAGGCATAGTACGCACCGCCCCCGACACCGATCTGGCAAGCGCATACGAAAAGCCCAAATGCTCCGCGCCACACGAGAAATCTTAGAGTCACCTGCTCGGGAATCTTGTAGCGGTCCAAGATCTTTGGAGAGCTGGACTCATACGGAGCTATCCGCAGGGCAAGCGCCTTGAGGATCGTGTGCCGCTCAACAAGCTCGCGAAGAGCGGCGTCAATTGCGCTCTTCAAGTCAGAATGAATCGCGACTCCGGAACTCGTGCTTCCCGTCCAATTTTTCGATGCCGGATACATGGCCCGAATCTCATGAAGAGTGCGTTCTCTAGCGAACCATCCCGATACAGGGCGGTAAAGTATCGGGTAGCTGTGGCTCCCGCAAATTCGTTCCACAAGTTCCGCCACGCACTTCGCCGCGGCCTCGTCGCGGTCCTCTGCCGTCCCCCAAGAAGATAGCTTGGTCCCCCAAAGCTCTACATTCAAATGAAAGCAATGCGGCAAAGATCCAAACGACGCCGGCACTTCGTTTTCGTGAAAACTGACTCCCGTGGAACTCGTCGTACTTAGGCGCTTGAGCAATCCCTCGATAAACCTAGCGTCGAAAATCCGATTACCTGCCACGTACCTTCCATATCTGAAGCGACTCCAGAATGTTCACTTGAGACACGTCGAGTTTGTTGCTGTCGTAAAAATAAGGGGCCATCAGGTAATAGAGGGGAATCAATTCCGAGTCGGTTGTCATTTGCCGGAGAATCTTCCGCACCAAAGCCGTCTCTTTATCGGGCTCGTCTTCAGCATGATATTCCTTGAGAAGTTTCCGAACGCCTCCGGTCGGATCAAGCATCGGCGAAGGCGAAGAGAGGTACATGAAATTCAGCGCCTCTCCAAGAACCTTGTAGTCCATGGCCGTTGCCATGATGGTCGCATCAAACTTTCGCTCTTCCGCGAACTTAGAAAAGTCTTCCCTCTTCACATCGAGCGAAATTTTGACTGGAACGCCAAGAGCATCGCTCATAATTTTTTCCAAACCAGGCGGCAGGTAATTGTTCATGGTGGCAATGGTACGGACGGTAAATCCGTTTTTTAGCACTGCCGGGATCTTCTCCGACTCTCCACCCGAAACACCGCTCAGAATTTCGTCAATTTCGGTGTCGGCTAGATAACCCTTCGAGTTGGGGATGAAAAACTGCGTTGCCTTTTTCATTGCTCCCGAGACCACATCGGAAGGCATCGACAAGCGGCGGTGAATTCGCTTTCGTATCCATTGCCGAACCGCAGGGTCGCTAAAAAGCTTGGACTTGATGTTGAGATCCAGATGAAGGATGAGGTTTTCCTGAAAACCGAAAAACTTGATCTGCGGAAACTCGTTAGCCCGAGGACCGACTTTCAGATAGTCCGCAAAAGTGAGTCCCCCGAAATGAAGTTTCCGATCCTTCATTTCATGAACAAGCGCGTCTCCTTCCAATCGTACGGGTTCCACTCTGGCGGGTAGATTTTCCTCCGCTCCGAAACCCAATTCGTTTTTTAGAAAAACGTACTTGTCCGTGCCGTTCCACTCGAGTCGGTACGGGCCGGACACCGCTTTCGTCCAGTCTTCGGTCGTAAGTAGATCCTTGCTGTATTGCGAGGGGTGCAAAATGCCGTAGTCAGCCAACTGGAAGTAATAGATGAGTTCCTTTATTGGGTAATTGAGTTCAAGCTGGAGAGTCTTATCGTCAAGGACTCTGATCCCCTCGATCGAATCACTCATTTTGGTCAGCTTGGTCGCTCCCTTGATGAAAGCCTTGGGATCGGTATGGGACGACCCACGAAGGATCAGCCGTTTAAACGTGGCCTCCACGTCGCGAGCCGTAATTGGACTTCCATCAGAATATTGGGCTTTGCGGAGCGCGATCTTTACAAGCGTTTTTGTAGGATCAAACGAGATGCTTTCCGCAAGCTCGTTACGATAAGTGCCGTCTTTCTCGGTTCCGATCAGTCTGGCGCTGAGAGTACGAATATAATCGTACTCGATGATAAACATGATTTTCGAGGGATCAAGCGTGGTCCCCCGCGCCTGCGGTTTGAGAAGAACAGCTACCCCTTCTTGCGCTTTTTGAGCCCCCATAAAGTACAGAATACCCGCAGTTACGGGCACTAAGAACAGAAAGGCCGCAAGAATTCTAGACCGCATTTATTTACGATAGACTGCGGCCTTCCAAATACAAGATCAGCCGCAGCCGTGAGTCGGATTGGTGCGACCCTGCTTGTCGCCCGAGGGCTTCGCATAGGTGCTAAGGGCCTCCGCGGCTCCAGCAAAGTTGGACTGCGAAACCAAGCCGAGAAGAGTCAAAATAGCGAGAAGTCCTTTCTTCATAAGTTCCTCCAAGACGGCTCTTATATGGAATTTTGACATATCGAGTCAAAACAGAATTTCTTAACTCTTCTGTAGTGAAATCTAACCAATTGAATCGCATCAGGTTGTTCTCACGGCTCAGGAGCCGTGAGAACTTTGTAGGTCTTCAGACCAACCACGATGAGCGGCACAAGCCACTTCAAGACATCGTGAAGGCGAATGTTGATGACCCGCGCGCGGTACTGAATCTTGAGATCAATTTCTAAAATTTGATTAGGTTTAGTTTGGTTCATGCTGAACCCCCTTTCACGAACAGAAGGGGGTCAGAGCAGGGACCAAGGCTAATTCACCGTCGCAGAGGTGAGCTCTTGTGCCCGAGTAATTACCACTTGATGATGACTACACCCGCATTGCCCGATTCTCCGGCTCCAGCACCGGAGGCACCGCCGTATCTGCCTTTTCCGCCTCTCCCATAGGTTGAGACACCGCCGAGATCCGCGTCGGAGGAATTACCGGCCGATTGGTTAGTTGGCATCGAGCCAGCAGCGAGGGTGCCACCGTCAGAGCCGGAGTTTCCAGAACCACCGCCACCGCCGCCGCCACCAGCGCCGCCATTGCTGTTAGCGGAGTCGCCAGCCCCTCCTGAAAATACCCCACAACCACCTCCACCCGATCCGATAGTGCCGCCCGAACCGCCAGTTCCTCCGCCGGGCAAGCCTCCCGTCCCAGTCCCGGTCCCGTAACCAGCTCCACCCTGATAAGCTGTTCCCGATGTTCCAGGCCTGGAGGTATTAGCACCAGCAGTGCCCTGCCCAGTTAAATAGGAACCTCCACCACCGCCCGCGTATGTACTCGTGCCCGCTCCTCCGGCCACACCTGTTACATATCCACCGCCACCACCGTTTCCACCATTGTTGGCGCCTGAATTGCCACCACCACCGCCGCCGCCAGCCGTTACCAGTGCGACCGCTCCGTTCTTGAAAACCATCGAGCACCCGCCGCCGCCTCCCCCGTCACCCGTCGTGGTGCCGCCTCCCGTACCACCCGTACCGACGGTAAACGCGATGGAATCTCCAGGCGTAACGTCAATATTCACAGTCGAGTAAGCGCCGCCGCCCCCACTGCCGGCAATACCAGCGGCATTACCGCTACTGCCGCCACCTCCGCCACCGCCCCAAGCTTTGATCGTAAGCCTTCTAACGTGCGCAGGGACCGTAAGGCTTCCGCTTGTTGTGAACGTCGAAACGCCCGCAAGATAGTTCCCCGTGTAAGGACCGTCCGACGCGACAACTCTGTATGCCGAGTTACTGTTACATTCGAGCACTACCGAAGACTTCGTATTGAGGGATTGCAAGTACCCTCCGGTGCCTGAAGTCGTCGTCGAGCCCGCGTTGCCAGAATCGCCACTGCCGGAATACACGATGGTCTGACCTGCGTTTTGGTTGACTCTCCAACCGCCCGTGCCAGCGCCAACAACCGTGATCTTTCCGGCAGCGCAGCCGGAAGGAAGCGTGACGCCTTGGAGTGAGGAGCCAGTGAGATGGTATGTCGTATTGTTCACCGCCTGAACGCTTCCGGTCGTTTGAATGGTCGCAACCGAGGTCTTGCTGTCGAGCTGCGTTTGCACATTGGCCGTGATGCCAAGCAGGTGGCCACCGAGCACGGAACCCGTAACGCCTTGCAAGGCATTGCCGATAGGGGCAAGACTCACGGTCACGCCATTTAACCGCGAACCGATGGAGGCGGTCACTCCCGATAGATACGTCGCTTCAGTCGCGGTGAAAGAATTCACTTTGGAGACGCTGGAGGTGACTCCATCCAAATAACCAAGTTCAGTATCCGTGACCGGAGAAGAGGCGATGCGGCGCGAAGCATCCAAGATCAAGGCACGGCCAGCCGTCGCCTGCGATCCCGCAAGGCCCAAGTCGCCGGTCATTGTGTCTCCAATCTTCAGAATGTGATTGGCGGCCGTGGCTTTCGCATTGAGCTGGGTTTGAACAGCTTGAGTGACCCCTACAAGATAGCCGAACTCAGTGTCGGTTACGGCGTTCGCGGAGCTGACAATCTTCCTGGCCGAATCCACCATGAGGAATCGACTCGGTGTAACGGTATTGAGTCCGAGGTTTCCCGTCATCGTATCGCCCGCGCGGTCGATTTTTCCGACCACGGTGCTGCTCACGCCCGTCAAAGCCGATGCGTCGGCCTTGTTTCCGATCCATGTAGAAATTCCGCTCAACGTCGAACTGTCAGCTTTTGAGACGAGCGACGTATTGATCGTGTTGATCTGCGATTGAACTCCCGCAGTTACTCCAGTCAAGCGGCTCATGTCAGTCGCGGATACGGCGTTGAGCTTTGACCCCATCGACGACGTTACACCGGAGAGATAGCCAAGCTCCGTATCCGTCACTGAAGAACTGGCTACGCGACGACTCGAATCGAGAATCAGCGCTCTCGAAGCGGTGGCCTGCGATCCAGCCAAACCAAGATCGCCCGTCATCGTGTCGCCGACCTTAGCGATAACCGCCGCAGTGTCGGCTTTGGACGACAGCGCGGACGCATCTGCTTTGGAAGCAAGCGTGCCATTGATAGCATTAATTTGCGATTGGACTGCGGCGGTTACACCCGCCAACAATCCGGCATCTGTCGCCGAAATGGAGTTTAGCTTCGCCGCGACAGAAGACGTAACCCCCGCAAGGAAACCAAGTTCGGCATCCGTAACGGACGACGACACGACCTCGCGGTTCCCGTTTATCGTAAGAACGGTATTTAGATTCGCGTCAGAATAACTAAGTCCGAGTTTTCCCGTCATCGTGTCGCCCGCGCGGTCGATCTTTCCGACGACACTATTGCTCACGCTGGTTAGCGCCGAAGCATCGGCCTTCGTTCCAAGAGATGTACCCAAGCTGTTAATTTGGGCTTGGATCGCCGCCGTGACCCCGGTCATATAGCCCGCTTCTGCCGCAGCAAAGGAGTTGAGCTTGGCCGCGATGCTTGAAGTAACGCCGGACAAGTAACCGAATTCGGCATCCGTCACAGGACTCGAAGAGCTGACAAGTCTTCGTGCGCTATCTACCATCATGAAGCGGCTTGGCGTCACCGATCCATAGTCAAGGCCAAGCGGACCCGTCATCGTGTCGCCGACCTTCACCACCACGACGCTCGTATCCGCTTTGCTGGCAACGGCGGCGGTGATCGAAGAAAGCGATGAAGCGTCTGCCTTGGAGGAAAGCGAGGAGTTGATCGAGCTGATCTGCGACTGCACTCCCGCCGTAATACCGGCCAGGTGAGTCATATCAGTTACGGAAACCGTGTTGAGTTTTGCCGCCATGTTTGAGGTGACGCCGGCAAGATAGCCGAACTCCGTATCCGTCACTGTCGAAGCCGAGGATACGAGATTCTTCGAGCCGTCGAGCAGCACAAAGCGCGATGCGTTTGAGGCGCCAGAAAGATTGAGAGCGTTTGCCGTGACCGTACCCGTCGCAATCATGTTTGATACGCCAGACAGATTGCCGGCATCATCGAGCACGATCGAAGAATCTTTCACCGTCGTTCCAGCCGTGCCGTTCCATCGAGCGAGAGCATTGGCGGTGGAGGCCCCCGGCCCCGACACTCCACCCGAGGCCCCGGCATCGTTGTCCCAGTAGAAAGATTTCGTCGAGCTATCGAACTTCATGACCTGGCCGTTGCCACCGTTTCCGCTCGGCAACGTCCAAATAAGATTTCCCGCAAGGCTATCGGGCGCTCGAAGGGCAAGGGTATTCGATCCCGAATCACGCAAACGAATCTGCCCCGTAATTCCAGTAAGAAAATTTGCAGCCGATGCGTTGCCCGTAGCCGCAATCGTCGATCCGACCTCAAGAGCGCCGCTCATCGAATCGCCGCTCTTTGCAACCTTTGACGATGCGCCACCTCCCGAGCTCAGCGCATTGAGCTGTGATTGCACTCCTGCCGTAACTCCCGAGAGGAAATTGAGCTCGGCTGCACCCGTCGTGACTCCTTTGAGCGAATCGGCTTGCGCAGCTCCCAGCGCAAACATTGTTCCCTTGGCTCGAATGCGCGGGAGAACGACGCGCTCATCGCCAGGGGTAATTGAACCGTTCGCGGCCCCGGAATCGACCTCTATCTGAAAATAGATACCTTGAGCGGAAGTGCGTGATCCGATCTCAGTTACCAAACTCGGGGAAGATCCCGAGGCCGCGTCCATGTTGATCGTAAAGCGACCCGTATTTAGGCTCGTCGTGTAGACGTTCGAGGTCCAAAGAAGCGTTCCGCCCGTGGCCCCATCGTAGGCCTTGATCTGAATGTCTTTGGAACCCGTAACGGGATTTCCCACTTGATCGAAATACGAACCATCGACACGAACAACTTGAGGCGTCGCAAAACTTGGTCTTGACAGAAAAACAGAAAGTAGAAGGAGAGGAAAAACGCACTCGAGCGGCACACTAGCTTTTGCTAGAGTTCGCCAGCGTTTTTTTGAGATGGCTTCCGCACTCGTGCTTCCGCACTCGTGCTTCCGCACTCGTGCTTCCGCACTCGTGCTTCCGCACAATGCGAAAGCAGGGCATATCTAAAAGACTATCGGATAGCTTTCTCGAACAGGTGAGAAAAATGAGCCTCAAAAACTCAGCTCAATCCGCCTCGAAAATAAGTCCTTTATTATTAAACATTTAAAGCTCTAAGCTTGAGGCATTTTAGGCAATGTTTCGCGCACAAAAACACATAAGCATGTACCTAAAACCAAATTCCTAAACATTTATGGAACCACGTTTTCCACGCGATGGGCTTCATGCTTCGTTTTTCTACCCCACCATGCAGCAATCGCCGCAATGGCAGCCGGGATTAAAAAGCCCAGGTACTTTGCATGAAAGAAAACCCAAGCCCCCACGGCCGATCCAACGACAAACGATGCGATAGCGCTGGCCCGAAGTCTGTTTGCGTGCAGCTCTTTCTTCGCGCGAGAGTCCTGGCCTCCAAGCGAGAAGAATCGCGCAAGTCCAAGTCCCAGGTCCGTCGTCACTCCGGTTAGGTGGGTCGTCCGCACCGGACTTCCCGACGAGGAGGTAAGGGCCGCGTTCTGAAGACCGCTTGCAAGGCAAAGCGCCGCGAGCACCACGTAGACCTCCTTCACGCTAAGCGCCTCTCCCAAAGGAACAAAGCGAGTGAACACTCCCGCAAACGCCGCAATCACGAGAGCCGCCGAAGAAAGACCCATCACGTAGTCATAGTGGGGGACTTTTCCCCTGAACACACGTCCGTCGATGAGCCATCCGGCAACGAAAGATCCCGCGAGGAAGAAAAAGGGCACGGACAAAATGCCAAGCGCCTCCTGCCAACCGTGCTTCACGGAATCGACTCCGAACAGTGTCGCAAAGCCCGTTACATGAGTAACGAATCTTCCCGTAACAATGAAGCCCCCGGCATTGATGAACCCGCCGTTGAAGCCAAGCAGCAACCAGTTGACCGAAGCCTTACCGGGCAAGAGACGTTCGGCCCGATGCAAGAACATGAACTACCTCTGCCTCTCCCAAACGAAGAGGGGCTGTCCGTAACTCGGCGAGCGATAGATCATCGAATAACCGGCTGGCATGGCCTTTCCGTAGCCGTGAAAAGTCGCAACGCGTGTGCCCAGCTTCATCTGACTTAACTTCGCGTAGGTTTCCTCGCCGTAGCGATTGAACGTATGACCAGACCATTCGATAGGCTCGAGGTCTCCCGCAGGCGTCGTGTCGATTCGCTCGTCAGCCTCGAATATGTGCTCGGCAAAGGGGTTGTAGAGGTAGATTCCATCAAACGAGCGCCAGTCAAAGTCCATCGCGTTCCCAAGGGCAAACTTCGCCCGATCAAGAGCGTAACTATCGGCGATTCCTCGCGCGACATCGTGAAGAGCCCGTCTCTGCTCAACACCCACGAAAATTCCCTTCGTTGTTGCCGCTCCGACAAGACAGAATTTTCCAGGCCCCGCGCCCACGTCGAGCACTCTTGAACCGGTCTTTGAAGCAAGCCAACCCGCCGCACGACGAGCTACCGACAAAGGTGTCCAGTGCCTTGCCGAGTAGGTGCTCACCCACGACGGAAAGATCGAATCAAACTCCTCATCCTGCACATCCAATCGTTTTTTAATTTCATTGAGCATGGGAGAGAGGCCATTCTTCGCCAAGGCCCGCGCGATAGAACCACCCCGACTTCCAAGCTAACGGCCCCATGTTGTTATTGCAATATGTTGCATTAAGAAATAGAAATTCCCTATGCGGAAACTCACCAAAACCCCTCGACAACCGCTCACTTCAACACGTTCTCAATCTGTGCAGCGCATCGAAATGCTGCGGCGTCTGTGGGCCGCATTTAAGAATCCCTCAGAATCCGATAGAAAGACACGAGTACAGGTCTCGAAGGGCTAGCCAAGCCTCCACAAGATAAGCAGGCCCTTCAGAGTTGTACTTTTGCAAGCAAGGAGGAGGCGGCGGACCTCGGCGGAGGGGAGTTCGTCGCCTCCTTGCTTCGATTTTCGGTTAGATCATGAAAAAACACAGTGACCTCATTGCCGTCCTTCGCTCGAACAAAATGCGGATCACGCCCGCGCGCCGCATCCTTCTTCAGTTCATTCTCGACAACTCGAAACGCCAACTCGGCCTAAGCGAGATCCACGGCTTCATCGAAAAGCGGCTCCCCGGCACCGATCGCTCGAGCATCTACAGAAACCTTGAGACCTTCAAGGAGCTCGACATCATCCAGGAGCTTACGCTTCCCCACCATGGAAAACGCTTCCAGTATGTCTTCGACGGCCCCGTTCGCCACTTCTACATCTGCAAGACGTGTGGAAAGTCCCACAAAGGAGACGAAAAGCTGTTTCGGCAAATCGAAGCGGCCCTAAAACAAGTACAGGGTTTTTCGAGAGCCAACCTCTCGGCTGTTTTCTACGGTCACTGCTCAAAATGCACCCCTAACTCAAACCAAGGAGAAAAGCGCTGATGCCGAATTCTAGGTACAAGGACATCGAACGTGACCTTGCATCAGCACTCTCACTCATTCCCAAAGGTCGACACCTTCGAGACGCTACACAGGAGTTTCTACCGAGCGTAGCGCGCTCGCTCGGCTGCACCTGGGCCGTTTGCTGGGTCGTGAGCTCGGACAAGACCCACCTATTCCCGGCGCATATCTGGACAAGCGAAACCACCGATCTGCGCCCACTCGTTGACTACACGAAAGGCCGCACCCTTACTTTGAACGAAGGGGCCGCAGGAAACGTCTGGCGCTATCAACGTCCCCTCTGGACGGTCGATATCATCAGCACAATGAGTCTGCCCCGTTCGCTCGTTGCCATCCAAGAAGGTCTTTCAGGAGGCATCTGGTTTCCTATCAAGGCAGACGACGCCATATATGGTGTCGTTGAACTTCTGGGGAGCGAGGTCGAGGCACCCGTCGCAAAGTTCATTCGACTTATGGAGGATTTGGGCGAGCGAGTGGCAAACCGTGTTCGACAGCCAGAGCCGTAGGGGGGCTTTAGCGAAACCCAATTAAGACCAATAATATCATGATGTTAGGAGCGAACTAATCGTGCTATTATTATTTCAAGATAGGAGTACCTATGAAGACCCCAAAGCTGGGAAAAGCCGGTGCGCTCAAGCGCGCGACAAAAAAAATTACGGAGCTTCGGAAAAAACCGATTCCCAAGAGCGTTTTCGAGATCGTTGAAGAGAACGCGGAAAACACCATTCGCCGCAAAAAAGTAGCTAAGTCGCACGGAGATCTGGAAATCTAAATGACGGTGTGGGGCTATTCCGATCTCGAGTCTTTCTTAAAGCAAGTTCCCGCGGCGAAGAACGGAATATTGCTCGATGCGAATGTATTGATTTCCGCAACCTACGACTTGGATCGAGTCCACGATGAAGCGGCGGAATTTTTCGAGCTTCTTATCGCAAAACAGATTCCGTTATTCGTCAACGTAACCGCCCGTGCTGAATTTCTGGAAATCCACAGGAGGATTATTTTCTCCGAAGTCATTTTGGATTTCGAGCGCGAGGTGGATAAGTCTATTCTTCCCTCATCTCTTGCCGCCAAGTTGTCGCAATTCAGAAACCGATACGAGCGCAAGTTAAAGGATAAGCCGAACGATCCGCCCGTCAGGCTCAGTGAAGCGGAAATCAAAGATTTCAAATTTGAAATGATTCAAGTTAGCTCTCCAAAGGGAGATCTCTGGACGGAGCTGTGTGAAAATCGGGTAGCCAACCAACTGAGTACAATCTGGGAAGAGGCAGAAGAAGCTCTGGGGCTCAACCCATTAGGAGCACGCGGCGAAGACAAAGAGTATCTTAACCTTGCCCCAAGCTGGACAGACGCAGAGAAGCTTATGAGCAAACACGGTCTAGCAAGTTCCGATGCCATGATTTTGAATATTTTCTTGTGCTCGAAACTTGAAGCACTTGTTTCAAGTGATTTCGACCTTGGCCTTGCCGTTGAAAAGGAAAAGCTCGCGAATAAACACTGTCTCGTGCCCGACGATGTGAAAACTAAAGTCGAGTTTGTAATCAAATAGCTAGTCGGATTCGGACCCCCGAAGGCGGCGCAAACACTACACCGCCTTCGGGCAGGCCACAGGAAAGAGGTCCGGAGGGCCTTGAGGGGAAGGAAAGCCGGATGGAACTCCAGCCAGCTTCGAGCCTTCCGGCGCGGCTGCGGAGACTTGCTCCGCAGCATCCTTCGCGCAATTCACTTTTACCTCAAGTCTCGCGACCCAGGAGAACGCACCGCCGAAACGTCCCCAACACGCAGCGGAAACCCACATTGGAGTTCACGTTCGATGGGGCATTGTTCATATTCAGCGTCAGCACGCCATCATTCGTTCCATTGTTCCAGTCGCCGCCGCGAAGAGCGGCCCCGCCACAACGAATCAAACGATACCCGAGCACGCGGACCTCTTCCCTTAAATTTTAAGACACCTCCACGCTTGAAAAGATTGAACGACCTGCGCAATCCGACTCGGACGCGCACCTTGCCTTTCCAGACGCTTCACCTTTTTGTGCAGCCGCCGCTCGTTCCGCTTGAGAATACGGTAGCCCCGATGCGAAAGAACGTAGCCAAGAAACGGCACGGGCGCGCGGCCCAGCGGCACTCGTTTTCTCCTCGGGATGGAAAGCTTCAGTCTTCCCTCGGCCACCCGAACGGCTTCATCCGCCGCATCCAGGGCTTCGCCCTTCGTGCGGCCCACGATGACAAGATCATCCATGTAGCGGAGATAGGTCCGCCCTCCGCACCCCGCCTCCAGAGCTTCTTCCACCGCACGATCTGCGGGCGACAAGTAGAAGTTCGCGAAGAGCTGCGAGGTCAGGTTTCCGATGGGAATTCCGTAGCCGAGCTCGGCGTATCCGGCGTGGCTCTTCAAAAGACTCCAAAGCAGATGGTGAAGAGAACGATCAGGCAGAACCTCTTCCATCAGCTCCATAAGGACCGGATGACGGATGCTCGCAAAATACTTCGATACGTCGAGCTTCACGACAAAACGCTCCTCGCCTACTGCCCGAAGCGTGGACCCCAAAGCCAAGACCGCCCGGCGATTTCCCTTCCCGTGCCGGCACGCAAAGACGGCTTCGCTGAGAAAGGGATCAACGATGGGCTCGATGACCCGGTGGATGGCGTGATGCACGACCCGATCAATGAACGGCGCGCACATAACGATGCGAGCCTTCGGATCATGCACGTAGAACTCCCGATAGCCACGCCAAGCGTAGGCGTCCTGACGTAGTGCCTCCACGACTCGCACCAGGAGTTCGCCGTAGTCGGGAAGGATGCGTTGGTAGTCGAAGGCGTAACGTTTGCCTACGCGACATTCGCGAAAGGCCGCCTCCAGATTCTCGAAGGTCGCGATCTGATCGAGAAGTGTCACCGCACGGTTCCCCCAAACCCCGTCTTCTGCGTATCCACGCGCAAGAAGCCTCCGATCTGGCGACCGATCCCGTCGGTCAACGCCGAAAACTCACCGAAGGCGCCGACCGGAATCGCTTGCATCTCGCGCCCGAGCTGAAGAAGTAACCGTACTTCATCGAGCACCTGCGAGGCTTGCGTCAGAAGCGTTGCTCGCGGGGGGCCACTCCCAATTCCCTTCTGCCGAAAGCAAGCTTGCTTGAGAAGAATGGCCAGATCAACCGACCGCTCTTCGAGCCTTCGCCCAAGCGTTGGACGAAGCGCCTTGGGATAGCTCTTCGTGCGATGAAAGACCTGACGGGAAAGTTCGTAGGCGTCATGAACGAGCTTCGGATCAACGCTCATGCCGCAGCCCCTTAGACGAGCTCTTCGAGAGGGTTTTCTTACCCTTACCGCCGAATTTCCCATCTTCAATCCGACGCACAAGCGAGCGCAGGACATTTGCCAGTTCGGTCTCTAAGCCGTTCAGCTCCTCACGCCAGGCGGCCTCAAGCTCATCCGAAGAACGAAGAATCCCAACCATGCTCCCAACTGCCGCACGCGCTCGATTGTAGTGGTCGGCTTTGGCCTGTGTTCCGAAAGCAAAGTATCCGCTCCCAAGTGACTCGAAAACCACAAGGCGAAGAGTGAAAAGCCGCGCCTCAAGCGGCGTCCCCCTACCATCGAGCTCCGCCCATTGCCCACGACCCAGGATCCTGCGAGCCACGTCGAAGGACTTGAGTGCCTTGCGAAGCGGCGCGAATTGGGGAGTGTTTTCTGAAATCGCGCCCGTTCCCGCCTCCGTCTTTTCCGAATCGTTCGGAAGACCGTTCGGAACAGGCTCGGAATGTTGGGACTCCCGTTCCGAATCATTCGGAATGGGAGGAGCAGGGTAAGGCATCAAGGCATCTCCCCAACGAGGCTCACCTATAGGTATCTGTGGGAGCAGAACAGCAAGTGACGAGGAGGGCGTCGGCCCATCGCCCGACTCCCCCTTAAAGCCATAACGCTGCCGAAACGCGTCTACCGAAGCTGCATCGACGTGCCAATCCTTGCCAACTTTCGTGGCTTCGATCTTCTTTGCCTTGATGTAATTGATGACGGCCCGCTCGCCAACGCCGAGGATTCTTGCCGCTGTTTGCACCTTGATTTCAGGCTTCATGCCACTTCCGCTCCGCTTCTCCCTGCCAACCCCTCATTCCGAATGTTCCGAATCGTTCCGCAGTTTTCCGAATATTCGGAAGGGTTCGGAAAGATTCGGAACGGTTTTTTTATTCCGAAGCCTCCCCTATCGGGGAGGCTTCAGGACAAAACCAAAACTCAAGTGCGCAAGGGGCCCGCGCTTTCGCGCAAGACCTTGCGCCCAAAACTCTCGCGCGACCCCGAGCCATTATGGGGTGCCTCTAAACACGCAGCGGAAACCCACAAGGGGGCCCACGTACGATGGGGCATTGCTCATAAGCAGCGCCAGCACGCCACCAAGCGTTCCACTGCTCCAGCCGCCGCCGCGAAGAGCGGCCCCGCCACTTCCGTTCGTCCCTGGGTAGTAGTCTCCTAAACCCTGCGTGGAGCTCCAGGAGTCGTTCCACCAGGCGTGTGTTGAACTCGTAGGCCGGATAATCGAGATCGGCATATCCGTCGTAGGCGTTGTCTGCGCGATCGTTATCCACGCACCCTGCGCGTTCACCTTGTAGCTCGTGACAAGAAGATCAACCCATTCCCACACGTTCCCCGCGAAGTCCCATATCACCTCGCTATTGCTCAGCGTATGCGTTCTCTTCTGCGTCCAGTCTCCTGAGCCTCCACTCGTGCAACTCGCGTTTCCTGTGCCACTACAGGGATCGTTATCGGTACTTGCAGCGAGCGCATCGCCTGGGCCGTTGTCGCTGTGG
>JAFEAR010000080.1 GCA_018266335.1 Bdellovibrionales bacterium | reverse complement strand
CCCACTACCTATCTGCGTCACCTAAACGGGCAGAGCTCCACCTTCCAACCCGAGGAGGCGAAGCGCCTTGATTTGTTCTTCACGATCTACCAGGAGGTTGGTCACATGGGAGATGCGAAGGACTAGGTCACACCCGGCTCAGGCCTTATCCAGCTTGAACCTTTCGCACTCTTCAGCGATCTGGGCGCCCAATAGGTCACCTCGCAGGCTCCAGCTCGTGCACCGGGCCAAATCGGTGGTCTTGCAGGCCGTGATATAGTTATCGCTGAAAGGGTCGAGGCCCTGACCGAACCTCATGCTCCAGATGTGGGGGGGAGCGCCACTCTGCCAGTGGAAGAAAACCAACAGCACGATGCGACCGCCGAGGCGGGGATCGAAACTCGTCGAGAAACCACTAATTCCCTCGAAAAGATCGATCTCAACCTAGGAGGACGTATGAAGAAGAAAATCAAGCACAGTGTGAGTACCAAGAAGCAGCTTAGGATCCGTATCATCAACCCGCAGCTCCTGATCCGCGCCCTGGTGGTCGCAATCGCCCTGATGTTCAACTTCACTGCTGGGTCCACGGGGTCAGCCCCCACGAATCAAAAAGCCTCCTGGTACGGAGGCTTTTTTGTTGCTGCTTAGGGGAATTTGGATTTCCGTGGGCTGGGGAGCCGAGGGTGGCGGAGTTTCGCGGGGTCGTCATCCCGCCAAAGCCCATCCCCTCCCGGGAAGAAACCTTGGCCAGCAAGAGATCTAGGGAAGGGTTCAATGCCTTCTAGATAGGGTCGCCCTTCGAAGGAATGGGTGTCCTCGAGGTGCTTCAATTGCCGGCGAAGGAGATCGATCAATACGCCCTCATCTTGCCATAGGGGCTGGAGTCGACGGTTTGAGGCGATGAATGCATGATCCTAGAAATCCTTGGAAAACAGGATCGCCTCCAGGAATCGTTCACGAGTGCTCTGTCGCAGACGTTGGAGCCCTAGGACACGAGCCATTTGCGAGGCCGCAGATTCATCATCCACAAAGAGCTTCCGGACATCTCGGGCAAGCCAACCGAGCTCACGGATGCTCACATCATCGACGGACCGGTCCGCTTCCGTGGTCCAAGCTCTGAATGGAATCAACTGGTTGGGTTTCTTATCCTCTGGCCAGAAGAAGATCCCGACAGACTCCTTTGTAGACTCGTACCTCCTGCTGGCAAGGCTAATGACGCGCTCAGAGATTCTTGCGCCTGTCCGCTGCCAGCCGTGGGCTCGAGAGATGCGCCTCGCAAGCACCGCGTCAAGGACGGGGCCTTCGATGTCTAAGACATGGGCGATCATCCTCGCAAGCGTCGCATCATAGGTAGAGTAAAAGAATGCATCGGGCTCCACCCTGGAGACGACAGAAGCCGGATCCGATTCGATAAATAGGGGGTACTGTGCTCGGGCCTTCGATACAACGGGTCCTGCATAGAGGGGTCCATCCGACTGCGGACGAGCAGGGAACTCGGTGATGGGTAATGTTTCCGGCACCACTCCGGCATCGGTTCGGTTGATGTTGGCTCCGATGTCCTGTACTTCTTCCTTGGGAGTTGATTCCATCTCAGATGGTTTGGCGGCTCGGGAGAGCACCAACAGTTCCTTCAGCTGATCATCAATTCGTTTAAGCGTGCCTGCACGATCGGCCCACCAATCTGTGGACCAAAGTCTGATGATTTCCCATCCAAGACCCCGGAGCACCCTCTCGCGCAGTTTGTCTCGGTCCCGTGCCGTGGCTGATCGGTGGTAAGTGGCGCCATCGCACTCCACTCCGGCCAAGTATCGACCAGGGTGGTCCGGGTGGACTACTGCCAGGTCGATCCTGAACTTGGAGGCCCCAATCTGCGGGTGAGTAATCCAGCCGAGGTTCCCAAGCGCCTCCGCGACAGCCTGTTCGAATGGACTCTCAAACCCCCCAAGACTCCCGGTGTGGGCCTCGAGGATTGCATTCGGACCACGCTCGGCAAAATCCAGGAAGAGCTTGAGATCGGCGACTCCCTGGGCCTGGGTTCTCGAGAGATCAATGTGCTCGGCCTTGAGGCTGGAAAACACCCTGAGCTCGTGCCTGGCCCGCGTGATGGCGACGTTGAGGCGGCGCTCTCCTCCCGTCCGGTTCATTGGGCCGAAGTTCATTGAAATGGAACCATTGGAGCTTGGGCCGTAGGTAATGGAAAAATACATGATGTCGCGCTCATCACCCTGAACGCTCTCCAGATTCTTCACGAAGAGAGGCTCTAAGCTCTCTTCTGAAAATTGGGCTTCGATCTCCGGATCGTTTCGGCGCTCCTCATCTAACAAGTCCTCGATGAGAGATTGTTGCTCTGCGTTGAACGTAACGATACCAACCGTGTGTCCAGACTTACGAAATCCAGGCTGTCTTAGGAGATCGACCACGTTGGCGACAAGGGCCCGGGCCTCTGTCTGATTGGTTCTGGCCCCACCCTTTTCGTAGGTGCCGGTGACCCGATGGAAGCTCACAGCCCTATCCTTTGTCACCGGAGATGGGAAGGTGACGAGACCGCCCCCGTAGTACTTGTGATT
>JAFEAR010000007.1 GCA_018266335.1 Bdellovibrionales bacterium | reverse complement strand
TGGAGGTTCCGAAGTATTGAGCTGCTTGAGTCACGGGTGGGTCAATGTAGAGCGGCGTCGAAGATGTTCTAATGGCCCCCGTAGTGGTATCGGCAAAGTACACGTAAACACGGCCCTGGTTTGCAGCACCGGAGTTTCGGCCCGTGGCCGAAATTGCCAAATCATCGTGGCCACTGTGATCCCAATCACCACTCGTAATGGATGCACCAAAGTAAGCGGAGTTGACCTGCTCTGCAGTCGGAGCCTGAAGAGTATAGGATGCATTAGAAGGCACATTGGCTCCAGTGGAACCATAGTATACGTAGACGGCACCGCGATCCGTTCCGCCAATATCTCGAAAAGGAGCCCCAACCAAAAGATCCTTCTTGTTGTCACCGTTGAAATCCATAATGTGGCAAGATGCACCAAAGGATGTGTTTACGACGTTCGGGCCAAAGATAACCTGGTCCGGATTGTTAACGTCTATTTCCCCGGCCGCCTTGCCGTAGTAAACGTAGACGGCTCCGCGGGAGGCAGTCAGAGATAAGTTGCTAGCATCGTACTGTTGTCCTGGAGCGCCAATCACCATATCGGTGTAACCGTCGCCATTGAGATCGCCGGTTGCTAGACACCCTCCGAAATAGTTGGCCGTGTGAACGTCACGCGATGAATAATCAAAATTCGTTTGCACTATAGTCGGTGAAATTGTGCTTCCCGTACCAAGATAGGTGAAGACATCGCCGATTTCCAAGGTAGTCGCGCCAGGAATGCTGGTGCCATCATCCAGCGAAGATCCAATAGCCATCAAATCATCCGTGCCGTCGCCATCACGATCGAAAACTGAAATAGCGGAACCCATACCGTTGCGATCTTCGTCGTCGCGTCCGGTGTAACTCATGACCTCCGTGAGATCGAAATTTCCCGAGTTGTTCGTCACGCTGTAGGCGTGAACGATACCGTTTTGCGTGCCTACTGATCCATCGTAAGGGGCGCCTACGAGTAATTCATCCGTGGATCCACTCGTACGGCGACGAGCCAAGGCATCGCCCCAATAATTGGTCGTTGGTAGAGCCGTCCAAAGATCGACCCCGCCTAAGAGTGCCTTCTGGAAAGTAAAGGTCGTAGGACTCGTCACCCGGTAAAAGAACAGAACCCCTTCGTTTACGTTGGCACCAGTGTAGTCAACATCGCCGCTCGCCGCGACGATTTGCAGCTGCGTCGGAGCGCTAGGGTCAAAATGTCCGGTTACGCAAGATCTCACCCCTTGCTCGCTGTTGTTCGCCGTGTAGCCCAAATCGGTAAGGTCGTTGCTAGCTCCTGCCGTCGACCAAGGGTCAATTGTATCGGTGGGACCGCTCGGTACGGCGTAAGGACTACCGCCAATTTTGTAAATCAGCAGCCGACCGCATTTGTTAGAAGCGCATTGCTCCAAGGAACTCGCAACGATGAGGTCGTCGGCACCCGTACCGTCGATATCCCCCGAACACAAGCCATAGCCAAAGCCAGCGTTACCGGAGGGGCTAGTCCGCGAGATAACCGCCGGCGAAGTCGTTAAGCGAATATTCGATCCCGCAAGTTCCGCGTAGTAAATGTAAACTCGATTTCGATACGGGTTAGAAATCGCAATGTCCGTATACCCATCACCATTAAAATCACCTTTGGTCAGTGTGTATCCAAAGTTCACACCCGTATTGCTACCGGACGCCGTTGCCCCCGGATCGCAAATAGTTTGCACTGGAGTCGTGGAGAACTGCCCATCACCGATCCCCTCGAAAATATGAACGCAACCCGTGTAGTTATAGGTCGACCCCGCTTCGGACCCGTTCGGCGCGCCCACGATTAGATCGGGATAACCCGTAGCAGGGCCATATACGTTGGCAATCGTAAGGCCCTGCCCCAGACGGCCATTGGCTGACCTTAAAGTTCCATTGGCGTAGAAGGAGCTGGTAGAAGCATACACAGTGCTTGTGACCAGCGTGTCCGTATTGGTGGAAGTGTTATTCCGATAATCGACGGCCCTTACTCCATATACGTAGACCGTAGAGGAAGTAAGTCCACTGTCTGAATAGGTGTGAGTCGACTTCGAAAGCGTCGAAATTAACGTGCCCGAAAATGGATTACAGGTTGTCGAGCCTTGGCATCGGTATAGTTTGTACTGGGGATATTGCGTACTCGAAACGTTGTCCGAAGCCGTACCCCACGAAATGTCGAGAGTTGTTGTGCCGGCCGTGGTTAAGGCTATGGCCGAATTAGGGCTAAAAACGGGGGCCGTCGTGTCGTCGATGGTAGTACCTGCGGCTTCGTTCGAATCGCTAGAGGCATTGCCACTTTCGTCGACGGCAACGACTCGGTAATACCAAGTCGTGAAGGGATTAAGCCCCGTGTGCAAGTAGGAAGTAGTGCCCGTAACGGTTGTCAGAGCGGTGCCCGAGGTGCTCACGTTCGGCGTAGCCGAGGCATAAATGCGATAGCGCATCCCGGATGCCGTAGTTCCGCCCGCACCATCGTCCGAAGGTGACCACGTCAGCAAAATGGAACTGGTAGAAGAACCGTTCGCGCCCAAATCTGTAAGCGCGGCCGGAGCAAGAGAGTCCGTGACTGTAACGGTTTTCTCATTAGTAGGCCCAGTCGGAGTAACGTTTCCTGCTTCATCTTTGCAGGCCACGTACGCCGTATAGGTCGTGCCGACCGAGATGCCCGAGCTAACGAGCGTGCTAGTTGCGCCGACAATAATTTTTGTGGGGCTCACTAAATCGTAGGAAGTCGAAGCGGAACGAAGGTATATGAGGTAAGAAATTTTGGAACCTTCAGATACATTGTCCGATGCTTGACTCCAAGTGAGGCTAAGCGAAGGGCCAGCAGCAACGGACATACTCACGAGCCCCGGACAAGCAGGGCCGGCAGTGTCGAGATCCAAAGCCGAGGGCGCCGGTGACAATACTTCGGCCGAGAGGCATCCTCCCAGCGTTGCCAGGCTCACTAGAGTAAAAATGTAGGCTAAGTGTTTCATCGTAACGCAGGCCTACCTTCCCGGTAACTAGCGGCGATCATAGACGGAGGAAACCGTAGCTCCACATCACCCACGGCCAAATCTTCCGCCGCGACCCGGCGAAGTTGAACATCCATTCCCATCGTCTCGGGCATTTCCATAAGCATTCGCTTCATCACATCCATACGATTTGCAGTGAATTCAGCCACTCCAGCATCGTCTGATGGCTGCGCTACGATTTGCACCACCGGCAATTTCGCGCTGCGGGCAATTTTCAGGACCGATTTAACCGCTACACGACCCCAACCAGTAACAAAAATCCCTTGCTCCTGAAAAAGGTGACTGCCGCCAACTCGAATTTCACCGGCAAGACTTCGGGAGATGACAATACCTTTGCCGGAAAGCCGCCTAGAGAGCGAATCAATTTCCGGATCGCGAGTTGGCTTAGACTCGGTCGCAGCACGAGAGTTTGCGTCCGCAAGAACTGCGAGTTTGGTTTGGAAGTTTTGCGATTTGGCTACTTCCTCGCGCAAGCGATCGCGAAGTACGTCCAAATTCTTACTCATTTCTGAGAGTGACCTTGTGCGCAGAGCATTTTCGTCAACCAAGCCGCGCAGCATACCCAGGCCTTCTTTGGACTCGGATTTTGCAACGACGGGGCTCGATTGTGAAAAATTGCCGACCTGGGAAAAGATGAAGATTCCTACACCCAGCAGAATGAGGACAGGAGCATAGTTAGTCCCGCTGAAACTTTTGTTTTGCTGACCCATATTGCATCCCTCCGTATTGGCGTCAAAACCACTTCACATAAAGCTATTGCACTTATCGGTAACTTAACTTTAAACTAAATAAGGTGATGACGAGAATTTCACAAAACCAAGAAAATAAGCGTTAACTATTTGAATATGTTTAACTTTAATCACCTATATTATTTTCATCTGGTGAGCTCCTGTGGAGGGATTTCCAAGGCTGCCCGCATTTTGTGCATCACCCCTCCCTCCCTAAGCTTTCAAATCAAAGTGCTCGAACAGAAGCTTGGATTTAGTCTAGTGAAGAGATCCGGACGCTCGCTGGTCATCACTCCCGATGGACAAAAAGTAGCTATGTACTGCCAACGTGTCTTTGCTCCGGTGGACGAACTTATCGAGTTTGTAAATCGTCGAGCGCCTGATTCCGTCGCCACTAGCCGAATTGGAGTGAGCCAAGGCATCGAAAGACCATTCGTTGCAAAGTTACTCTCGCTTATCCTTCGCGGCCGCAAGCAAGCTTCAGAACTGGCATCCTTAGTCTCTGGCACTCACGCGGAACAAATGGCTCTTTTGGCCTCACACCATATCGATGTTTTGCTGAGCGCCGATCCCATTAGTCACGAAGGAGGCCAAACTCTAGGCGAATTCACTTTTCCGGTAGTAGCGGTCTGCAGTCCTAGCTATTTCGAACTATTAAAAATCGATCCCAATGCAGCGCTAAGCACTTCCTTGCGCAAAGCGCCCCCCAGCCTTCTGGTGCCTACCGAAAAATTCCGGCTTGGAGTGGAAACGGAAATTTTTCTGCTTAAAAATGGCCTGCTCAAGGAAGTCGTTTTTGAAAGCGATAACTTGGCCGGGTTGATTGCGGCAGCCACAGAAAGCCTTGGAGTGGCCCTGCTACCGCGTCCCTACGTAGAGAACGAAATCAAACAAGGATCACTCGTCCTAGTGAGCCCGCAGCCCGTTTGGCAGCACAAAATTTATTTAAGCGTTCAAAATTCCGCCCCGATGCATTGGATTTCTGAATCTCTGCGCGAACAGCTGGATAGGCTTGCTCGAAGCCGTTAGAGTCTTCGTTACGCATCATTAGTAAAAATGTCCTATTTCTTTCCGGTTGGCCGCCGATGCGAAGCTTATGGGACATGTTACAAGCTTTTCACGCTCACGACTATGGATGACTCTGGGTATAGGCGCGCTGGCCTTTGGATGCGGTCAAACTAAACGAAATTTGCTAAGTGCCACGGAGCCCGCAACGCCCGCCGACAACACAAACCCTCCAATCTACCTCTACGTAGCGAGTGGAGCCTGCTACGGTGGAGACACAACCGCCAACGCAATCGCGACGGGATCCAATACGATTACCCGATACCATTTGGACTCGGGCACCTTTGACAAAGTGATTTTTGACTACAACACGCTCGCCTCGGGTGATCAACCGGCCTCGATTATTGATAACGGCAAAGACGAACTCCTTGTTCTCATTGAAAATGCTGGTAGCCGACGCATCGATCTCCTCGACAAGAACACGGGTCAGGTTCGAAACTACTTGACCAACTCTATTTTCACCACGGTCATGCGCGACTTCACTCGACTTAGCGACGGCAGCCTCTTGATTTCCAAATCCGCGTCCATCGAAAAGTTTAACGAAAACAAATCGCGGATTACTTCGGGGGCTTCCCCCTTTATCAATGCACCTGCGGCTCCTTGCGCTACGTCCACCACGCTAATGACGAGCGTTGTCCAACTAAGCAACGGACTTATAGCTTATACGCATGCCGCTACGGCGCCTAACAACCGATTGGGTATCGTCAAGGCCTCGGGATACGTAACACCTACGGACTGTCTCGCAGGAATCACCATGGCTACAACTACCGCGTTGCCCACCGCACTTCTCGAGGAAAGAGACGGCGACGTATTGGTTTCTAGCGGCAGCGCAACAACTGCTTCCAATTTTATATATTCCTATCAAGTCAATACCAGTTCGGGTGCCATCAGCAACCCCATTCCGGCCTATACGGACTTCACTTATATTTCCGCTCCCTCGGCCATGATTCAAGATCCCACCACGGGCGACATTTATGTAGCCAGTGCTCGAGCCACGCTTAATTCAATCGAAAGACTCACTTACGATACCGGATCCAGAACACTCACTCGCAACGCACCCACCTATAGCGGCAATTCGATTTACACACGCTGTGTTTCCGGGCTCGCAATTGGCGAATAGTCCGGCCGTAATTTTGCCCACCCCACCTAATGAGTGGTAGCAAGTTTAGAATGATGATGGATTCCAAACGATCAACATCTCAGTCCCTACAGCTTGGGTTGTTTATCTTGGCGTCAATCGCCGTTGGTCTTTTTGCTGTTTTTTACGGGCGCATATTTGCCCTCGGCGAGGACCACGCTTTAAATCTTCTTAACCAACATCCGAACCTGCTGCTGGTCGTTACTCCCATTTTTTTTCTTGCGTCTTCGGCAATTTGCCGTTTTTTTGCACCTGAAGCCGGAGGAGGCGGGATAGCAAAGGTACGGGAGGCTTTAGAACATCTCTCCCACGAGAGCTCGGGCGAGGAAAAGGCCAAGGTTCGAAACACGCTTGGATCCAAAACTATCGTCATAAAATTTCTAAGTTCTATCTTTATGATTGCCGGAGGCGGAGCGCTCGGACGCGAAGGCCCGGTAGTGCAAATGACCGCAGGAATATTTTCGACAGTCGGACGCCGATCAAGACGCCTATTGCCCGACATCGACCTCCGTTCTTGGATCATCGCTGGATCTGCTGCCGGCCTGGCGGCTGCATTCAACACCCCCCTTGGCGGATTGGTATTCGCCCTAGAAGAGCTCACGGAGCTGCATGTATCTCGCATCCGCGCCCCTCTATTTATGGCCGTCGTTACGGCGGGTCTCACCGCGCTGGCCCTTAGCGGCCCATACCTGCTCTTCGCCACTTCGCATGTAGTTTGGAAATCTTCCCCCTGGGGAATCCTGAGTGTCCTACTGATCGGAGTTATTTCCGGAGCGATTGTCGTTAGCTTCCAAGAAGTATCAATGCGTTTTCACCGAGCTCTTGAACATGCCCGCACTCGTTTTTTTTGGATTGTGCCTCTCCTATGCGGATTAGCAGTCGCCATCATTGCTCGATCCCTGGGCTCCGAGGTAATCGGCGGAGGAATCGCCTCGGCACAAGCCCTAGTTAATCGTCCCTATTCAGAAACCAGCACGATGGTATTTCCCGGGCACCTTATTACCACTCTACTTACTCTGGCTTCCGGCGCTGCCGGCGGATTATTAGCCCCCGGCCTTTCCTTGGGAGCACAGATGGGTGCAATTCTTGCTAAAGTCCTGGGCAACTACATTGATCCGACTCTGCTTATTCTTGCCTCGATGGCGGCATTTTTATCTGCTCTTGTAAGCGCCCCTTTCACCGCAGCGGTGCTCGCAATGGAAATGACTAATCAGCACGATCTCATTTTTCCGCTATTGATTTCAACATTGGTTTCAATGCAAACAGCCAGCTTTCTTCGCTCACTGAAGAGGGCTTAGATATTTGACTAAAATTTTGCCGTTGTCATTTTCAACCGGCTCATTTCTTCGTACGAATTTTAGTCTTTGCGCGACTTCCAAGAAAACCCGTTCGAACTCTCCGCCTTTCAAATGACCTCTTTGAACTAGAGGACGTTATAATTCCTACCATGAAACAAAACTTACCTAAGCTCCATTAAGGTTAGGTCCTGGCTGACTAGTCGCGCGCGAATAAGAGCTTCAATCTTGGAGAAAGTTGCTTTAGTTGGGCGTTTGCTGAACTTAACAATTGCAACGTGTTTTGGCTGGCCCGTGCTCACTTGCGGTGCCGAACCTCGCTCCCCTGGCTGAGATGCATTAATGGCATCAGCACCATCATAAAGGTAGGTAAGGTAAAATTCAGAAATATCAGGAACAAAAACCGAAATTTCCCCAAGAAGTTGATGGGCGAGCTTTCCTTGATCTTGAATTTTTGCCAGCTGGGCGCTCAGGATTTCGATGCTTTTTTGGTGATCGGTATTACTTTGCTCTTCCGTGACCATTTTGCTTCCAAGACTTTCGCTTATGCGTCGCTCGACGTCCGCTTCGAAGCTCGATTGCTTCAACTTGAGAGTGACATGGCTGAGTCCGTATGAAGACAGCTTGGATTCTAGAACTGCCTCGTCTTGAGCTGATATTTTTGAGCCGATGAGCTCAACTTCTATAGTAGGATTTCGCAGTGAAGGGTTAATTTTCTGTCGTATGACATGCGCGCCATTGAAATTTATTTCCTGGCCAATAAACGAGAGTGCCTTACTTCTCATCACCTCCTCGGTGACGAAAATCCAAGCCAAAACAACGCTTGGCAGAAACGTACAAACAGCAATAATTGAAATTACCTTCTTTAAACGTCGGCGCCTGACCTCTTCCACGTAAGCTATGGGGCGAAACTTGAGGAGGCGGACAAAAAAGTAGGTCGATAGACAGATAAACACGGAATTAATGACAAAGAGATATAGCGCCCCAAAGAAGAACTCCCATTGTCTGGAGGCCAGGCCGTAGCCAGCCGTACACAAGGGCGGCATAAGCGCCGTGGCGATAGCTACGCCTGGGATGGCGTTTCCTCGCTCCTTTCGAGATGACGCAACAATTCCCGCCGCTCCCCCAAAGACGGCAATCAAAACGTCAAAAACCGTGGGGTGAGTTCTAGCGAGAAGTTCCGATTGGGCGGCCGACAGCGGACTGAGCGCGAAATAAAGCGACGAAGCAACGATACTGATTCCCACTCCGACCAAAAGATTTTTTGAGGCTTCTTTGAGGAGTTGAAAATCATAGATTCCAAGAGCAAGTCCAATCCCGACAATCGGACCCATCAGCGGCGAAATTAACATCGCGCCAATGATGACGGCAGCGGAATTCGTATTCAAACCAACCGAAGCGATAATGATGGCAAAAAAAAGTGTCCATGCATTCGCGCTCCGAAACTCCGCATTTTTACGAATCGAATCGACAGTTCCCTCTTCGTCCGTGTCGTCTTGAAGCTTGAAGAGATTTTTGATAGCGTGAAGAGGCTTTGATGGCAGCTTAGCTATTGTTCTCAGGTCAGTCATTACTCGCAATTTAGCTTACTTCTTCTTGGAGGGCCATTATGTTATCGCACACCTCGGAAATCTGGGCGACCCTTCTCTTCGCTGTGGCGATATTTCACACTTTCCTCGTGAAGAAATTTATTCACCTTTCTCACAAATTTCCCAAAGGGTCTATTCGAGAAAACATATTTCACTTATTGGGTGAAGTTGAAGTGGTGTTTGGTTTGTGGGCGACGATTTTTTTTATTGCACTTATTTTCACTGAAGGACTTTCAACGGCCGTACATTACCTCGAAGCTCGCAACTTTACCGAGGCAGTATTTGTCTTTGTCATTATGACCGTTTGTTCGACTCGGCCCATCCTGCAAATCGCAAACACCTTTATTAAGTTCACTTCAACGAGGCTCCCCCTTCCAAAATCTCTAGCCTTCTACGTGGCTTCCCTAGTGGTGGGCCCCCTCATGGGGAGCTTCATCACAGAGCCGGCTGCCATGACCGTGACAGCCCTACTTTTGCTTCACAGATTCTTTGAAGCACGGGTTTCGGCGAAGTTAAAGTACGTCACTCTAGGATTATTATTTGTCAATGTTTCCATTGGGGGGACTCTCACGAATTTTGCGGCTCCGCCCGTTCTAATGGTTGCTTCGAAGTGGAACTGGGACACACTCTTTATGATGCAGAACTTCGGATGGAAGGGGGGCGTTGCTATTGTATTTTCGACGGCCATTGTCGCCTATCGATTTCGAAGTGAGTTATCTGCGGTTGATAGCGAGGAAGAGCTAGATGAGAACATGGGTGAGGTTCCCGCACTTGTTTGTCTGATGCACGTTGTTTTTTTGGGGCTCATTATCGTATTTTCTCACTACATAACCGTCTTTGTCGGATTGTTTCTACTTTTTTTGGGCTTGGTTTCCGTCACTCGAGAATTTCACCATTCACTGAAACTGAAGGAAGGAATGCTCGTTGCCTCTTTTTTGGCGGGACTAATTGTGATTGGGGCGCCACAACACTGGTGGATTGCTCCACTTATCACCAAAGTAGCTTCGTTCCCTTTGTATCTTGGAGCAATTTCGCTGACGGCTATTACCGACAACGCGGCCCTTACGTACCTTGGATCGCTCGTGCCAAATCTTTCCGATAGCTCGAAGTATGCGCTAGTAGCCGGCAGCGTTGTTGGCGGTGGACTCACTGTCATTGCGAACGCGCCCAATCCAGCCGGGTTTGGCATACTCAATCGAGCTTTCGGAACAGACGGAATTAGCCCATGGGGACTTTTTAAAGCTGCGCTTTTTCCAACAATTTTGTCAGGAATTATTTTTTGGATTTTCTAGACCTTTGAGAAAGGAAGCGGCACAAGGGCCTTCAGGCCCCGGGTGCTCAGAGACTTTTGCAAGCTCCACGGACTTCTTTCTATTAAGTTCCATACCCTCAGAGCATGTTTTTCTACCCAGCTCCTTCGCCAAGGCGTCGAGGCTGCGAAAGTCATGAAAATCTGTGGATGGAAAGACCTCAAAACCATGCAGCGGTATATCCGGCTGGGAATGGCAAAGCAGGCACATAATAGGCACACGAAAGTTAACTATTTAGATTTTCTTAACGGGACAGGCGTTGTGGCAACTCCGCCAATTTCCGAGGCGGTCCGGGGCGACTGACAGAAAGAAACGAGTTTGATTCCTTTAAAATTGACTCTCGGCAGTCATGCTAAATACAAATAATTTCCATGAACATTCCTCAAAAAATATCCGCCATCTTTGCCTTAACTGCACTCGGAGCTCAGGCTGGGTACACCCCGCCGGCTCTCTTTCGGGCCACAGGCAGCCTTATTGCTTGTACGCAACTAAGTGGCACCCCAACCGAAGCCGATCGGATTTTTTTAACTCCTGAACCAAAACGACTGCTAGTCCCCGAATTACCGGTGCCCCTTAAAAAGGTACGCCTGCGACTGGAGTTCATTTCCCCAGCAAAAAATGCCCTCATTTCGCAGGAAAACTTTTGGATCTCCAAACTCTCTAACCACGAAGTATTGCTTGAAGGCGACTGGTACACACTCGCTACACATCCGCTAATTTCAGCCAAACTCGTTGCGGGTGTTCAACAAGTGGACTTTTACGGCGAAGGAAAGCCGTCAGATTTTTTTCAGTGCACTCTGAACGAACAGGTTTTTAGAGAAGATTTTTGGACAACTCCACGTTACGAGGCCAACTAAACGTGAAGGCGTAGGCCGCGACTTACGGGTCGGCCTACGCCACAGTGCCGACATTAGATAACGTATAAATTATTCCACCGTGTAGGCGCTGTATTGCTCGGAAAAGCGAATGCCATTGTTCACGCCGTCCGTGAGACCGGAACTCTCGTACTTTTTCAGATAGTTCAGGTTGGGAGTCGTGGCGTCGCCGATGAGGTCCGGCAGCGCGGTTGCCGAGAAGCCAGTGCAGTTCGAGTCGGCATTGCAGTTCGCATCGCCCATGGTGCAGGCGCCCGACACGCGGTTTGTCGTGGTACTGACCGTGGCACAAATGTTCTCGTTGATCCACGGGCTCGCGCCAAAGGCCGTGGTGGAACTACCGGTGTAGGTGTATCCCACTTCTTTTACCCGTGCGTAGTTATTCGACCGGTTGTAAACGCCCGATTGGTATTCAAGCGTCGTCGAAGGGGTGCCCTGCATACCAGACACGCTGCTGGAGTCGCTGCCCAGAATAGCTTGCCAGCTAAAGAGGCTGGCCGAAGTATCATCATGGATGTGCACGTAGTTGCTCCAGTAGTTGGGGCCGGGACTGTCCGTTTTGATGCCCCACACGTCTGCAGAAGTTCCGTTCGTGATATCCCACTTGAACCAACCACCACCACCGATGTTGCTATAGAGGTAGCCCTTACCGGAGTAGTTGGAGGTCGCGCTGTCACTCGCAATGGTGAAAGCCATTTCGAGTGCAAAGGAGTTGTCCGAAGCATTCACAGCTTTGCACATGTATTTGTAATCGCCGCTAGTCAGATCCCAGCACTTGCCCTTCAAACTGTAGGAAGTGGCGCTAGCGGGCAGATCAATAATTCCGTGGCAAGCGTGCGACGTATTCGATCCAATCGCTCCCAAATCTAAAGTGAACGAATGCAAATCTTTATAATTCGTGGAGGTAAGTCCCCACACGTTAGAGGCCACACACATCAGGAACTGCGGGGTATTCAGCATTGACCCAAATTCTTTTCCTCGGCCTTCGATGGATCCATCCTCGCACGCATCACTCGTGCAGCGAAAATGACTGTCCGTGTAGGCTTGCGCCAACGACCAGAGTTAATTCCACGAATAGTTTTTGCTGTTTCATTTAAAAATGCTCCTCCCGCAATGAGTTTAGAGACGCGCACAAACCTTTCAAGGTGAGCTCCGGGAAATATTTGCCGCCCCACGCCTGCCATTGGCCAGAACAACCACAAAAGTCTGACCTTTGTCATATTACGGCGGATGAGAAGCGAGTAGACTAACCTTAGAAAAGGAATTCTAAATATGACTGCATTCGTACTTTGGATCGATTCGGAACACGCCAAGATTTTTCAATTTACGCCGGCAGGAGTTGAGACCCATGCCATGAAGCGCGCGGAGCCTGATCACCACACGCACGCATCGGCCGAAAAGCACAACTCCGAGCATTTTTTTCATCAAGTAGCAGACAAACTAAAAGCGGCAACGGAGTTGCTTATCGTGGGACCGGGACTCGCGAAGAGTCACTTTAAAACTCACCTCGAACAGCACCACCACCAAGCTCTGGCAAAAAAAGTTTTGGGCGTAGAAGCAATGGACCATCCGACGGATGCCCAGATTATGGCGGCCGGCCGGAAATTTTTCACCAAAGCACATTTGTACAGCTGAAGGGGCCGGGCCTATCAACTGTCACTGCCTTCGCAAGCTACGGGATCGCTTTCGCCCGCAAGATTCAGCCAAAAGGTCATTTTCCCAGCCATGTTGACGTGAGCATCAACCTCTTCTTCGCCCGCACCCCGTCCATCCAAGCGATAACCTGCCACGGTGCCCCGCTTAATAACGACTTCCAGCTTGTGCTCCTTGCCCTTCGCATCGGTGCAAGTTTCGGTGAGGGTGAACGAATCACCCCGGTGACTCTTTGCCCAGGCCGCCGAACCAAGGCCGCCTAAACCCAAGACCAAAATCCACGCTCTTGATTGTCGCATATTTGGAAACCTCCTGACTTGAGGATAAGGGCAGAGATATCCGGAGCACAAACGCCAGCCAACCAAAGCGTTTACCCGCGAGAATCACTGCAGGCGGGCCACTGATATTCTCCCGCCGGTAGGGTAAAAGAGAGAAGGAATGAATGACGCTTCGGCTAAATCTAAAATCATCGAAATTTGTCGCCGACTCCACACCAAAAACTGGCTAGCGGCCTGCGATGGGAACGTGAGCATTCGCACCAACGAGCAAACAATTTTTATGACCCCCAGTGCTCGTCACAAGGGCTACATTAGCGAATCGGACCTGGCCCAAATCACTCCTACCAATCAGGTCATCTCCGGCTCACCTTCGGGCGAACGCCTCATGCACCTGGCGATCTACCAACAATGCGCCCAAGCCCGTGCCGTAGTGCATGCCCACCCTCCCGCCGCTACGGCCTGGAGCATTGCGCAGCCCCACCTAAAAGAGCTTCCTGCCAAATGTATCTCCGAGGTCATTCTCGCCGTGGGGGCCCTGCCCATTGTTCCCTATGCCCGGCCCGGCACCCAGGCGATGGGCGATGTGCTCATTCCCTATTTGCCCCACCACCGAGTCATGATTCTCGGCCGTCACGGCGCCGTCGCGTGGGGCGAAGATATCGAAGAAGCCTACAATGGCATTGAACGCCTGGAGCATTCGGCCCAAACGCTGATGTACGCCCATATGCTCGGCGGACTCACCGAACTGCCCGAATCTGAAGTCGAGTATCTGCAGGGCCTTCGCCGGGCCGGAAACGGAAGGACTCTCTAGTGCTACATTCGATGGGACTGAAATTCGAAAACCAAACACTCCGCGTGCTGGATCAACGCCTGCTTCCGGATCGCGAAGAATGGGTGCAGGTAAAGTCACCTGCTCACATGGCCGAACTCATTCACGGATTAGCCGTGCGCGGAGCACCACTCATCGGGGTTGCCGCGGCCATGGCCCTCGCGGACTTCGCCCGTAGCGAAAGCAACCCTGCGCTGATTCTGATCGAACTGGAACGTCTGCGGCGGGCACGCCCTACGGCGGTGAATTTAATGTGGGCCATGGACCGCATGCGCTCCGTCATCAATGCCCAGCCAGACTCTCTCTCCACCCAACTTCTGGCTGCCGCCGAACAGATTTTCCGAGAAGACGTTGCCATGTGCGATGGCATGGCCCAACACGGCGCCGATCTTATTCAGGATGGCGATGGCGTGCTGACCATTTGCAACACGGGCGGACTCGCCACCGTTGGTAGCGGCACCGCACTGGCGGCTATTCGCCGCGCCCACGAACAGGGCAAAAAAATTCACGTCTATTTTTGCGAAACCCGCCCCCTCCTCCAGGGCGCACGCCTCACCGCTTGGGAGCTGCAAAAACTAGGCATTCCCCACACTCTGCTATGCGACGGCATGGCCGCCGTAGTCATGCGCAAAGGTAAAATTCAGAAATGCTTCGTGGGCGCCGACCGAATCGCGGCCAACGGCGACTTCGCCAACAAGATTGGCACCTATTCTCTAGCGGTGCTCTGTAAACAACACCAAATTCCCTTCTTCACGGTGGCTCCCCTTTCGACCGTCGACGTCCATTGTCCCTCGGGCAACGAAATTCCCGTGGAGGAGCGCGATGCCAACGAAGTGCTCGGTGTGAGTGGGTCCTTCGGAAAAGTGCGCTGGGCTCCGGCTAATTGCCAGGTTTTCAACCCTTCCTTCGACGTAACGCCGGCGCCTCTGCTCTCAGGAATCGTTCTGAACGATGGGCTGCGACGCCCACCCTTTGCGCTAGGATCAATTAAAAACTAGGCCCGCCGGGTTAGGCGAAGCTACGTTTCAATTCGGCGACCTTGTCGGTTTTTTCCCAGGTAAAACCTGCGTTCTCGCGGCCAAAATGACCGTAGGCGGTGGTTCTCGCGTAGATGGGCTTGCGCAAATCTAAGTGACGGATGATTTCGCGGGGCTTCATCGGGAAAAGTTCGCGCACAACTTTTTCCAGTCGCTGCAAATCAACTTTCGAGGTGCCAAAATCTTCCAGCAAAATGCTAACAGGGTCGGCCACCCCAATGGCATAGGCTAATTGAACTTGCATCTTGGTGGCCAAGCCCGCTGCCACTAGGTTCTTAGCGATGTAGCGAGCCATGTAGGCCGCAGCACGGTCAACCTTGGTCGGATCCTTACCACTGAACGCACCGCCGCCATGAGGAGCATAGCCGCCGTAAGTATCTACAATAATTTTGCGCCCCGTCAGTCCACAGTCTCCGTGCGGCCCGCCCGTCACAAAGCGACCCGTGGGATTGATGTGCAGTTTGGGTGCCGCACCTTTGCGATGCTCCGGCTTAATAACTTTATTCAAGATTTCGGATTCTACCTGCGCATGAATTTCTTCCTGCGACACGCTCTCCGCGTGCTGGGTAGAGACTACAATCGTGTCTACGCGGTAAGGCTTGCCATCCCGATATTCAATCGTGACTTGGGACTTTCCGTCCGGACGCAGCCAGGGAATAGCTCCGGATTTACGGCGCTCCGTAAGTTTAGCCGTGATGGCGTGGGCCAACGAGATGGGCAGCGGCATGAGCTCCGTAGTTTCGTCGCAAGCAAAGCCAAACATGAGGCCCTGATCGCCCGCGCCGATTTCGGAATCCTGTTGAATAACGCCTTGGCGAATATCGTCGCTTTGGGCATGCAAACGATTCACAATTTCGCAGGTGTCCGCATTGAATCCTTCTTTCGAAGAATTGTAGCCAATATTGCGAATAGCTCCCCGCACGAGTTCCGAAAAATCTAGCCGCACCGGTTTGGTCGTATGAATTTCGCCGGCAAGCACCACGAAGTCCGTGGTCACCAAGGTCTCACAGGCTACGAGTGCCTCGGGATCTTTTGCGATGAAAGCATCAAGTATGGTGTCACTTACGCAATCCGCAACTTTATCGGGGTGCCCCTCGGTGACGGATTCTGAACTGAAAAAATGCTGAGAGCCGTTAGCCATGGCGAAGTAGCCTAGCCTAGGAAAAGCAAGCTGGGAAGCGAGCCCATTTTTTCTGTGCATTCATTGGAGATTCTTGCAAGCACTCTTCCGAAAACCATACTCGTAAGATAGGCTTCCCCCATGAATGCCCGTAAATCCAACCTCTTACCCGGACTAAACGGGCTACGTTTTTTTGCCGCATTTGCGGTCATCGTGCACCACCTCGAACAAATTAAAATGCTCCAAGGACTGCCGAATCGCTGGGTACACCCAATGGTTTTGGGTCTTGGCGACCAAGGCGTTACCTTCTTCTTCGTGCTCAGCGGATTCCTCATCACCTACCTACTCTGTGAAGAAATGCGGGCATCTGGAACCATTGGAATTAAGAATTTCTATCTGCGCCGAGCCCTTCGCATTTGGCCGGTATACTACCTCCTCACTTTTCTGGGCTTCTTTGTTCTGCCCTTCATTCCGCTCATGACCGTGCACAATTATCCTCCCGTTTGGGATGGCCACGGACTCGCCAAACTCGCCGGATACCTGCTCTTGTCTGCCCACATCACGGAGCGCTTCATCGGCCCCGTGGTTTTTGCCGGGGCTCTTTGGTCAACTAGCATCGAGGAACATTTCTATTTGATCTGGCCGCACCTCGTGCGTTTTGCGAAGAACAAATTACCCCTCATGCTGCTAGCCGTGGGACTCCTAGATTTTGTGCTCAAGAATCTGCCCTATTTTGCTTCCTTCGTATTTAAAAACGACCAATCCGTGCCGGCCTGGGTCCCCGGATTCCTGCAGTCGACGGCGTTGTATTTTTTTTGGTTCCGCATCGATTGCATGGCCATTGGAGGCATGGGAGCCTGGCTCTACCTGAACCGAAAGGCCTGGCTATGGCCTTTGTTTTTGATTCCCTCGCAAATTCTCATTCTTCTCTACACGCTGTATCGGCTGTATACCGGGCTACGCCTACGAATGTTCGACGATGAAATCTATGCCTTTCTCTTTATGGCCATCATCGTCAACGTGGCCCTAAATCCAAAATCCATTCTCAAACTGCGCAATCGCTTCTGCGAGTTCATGGGAAAAATCTCGTTTGGTTTGTACGCGTACAACTGGATTGGCATTACGCTCGTCCTAAACTCGCTGGTAGCGCTCAAGTGGGTGCCTGAAAATTTTTACGCCTTTACACTTTTAGCGAATAGCTTGAGCCTTGCGGTCATTGTCGGCATGTCGGCGCTCTCGTACTTCTATTTCGAAAAACGCTTCCTAAAACTGAAGAAATACTTCCCCAACTCTGCCCACGAACTTTCTATCGACGCGACGAGCAGATAAAACAAGAAGGCCGCCGGGCATCGCGCCCCGCGGCCTTCTTTGACTTCATCAATAACTTAAAACTTAGAGGAAGTTTTTGTGCAGGGGAACCGCTCCCGCCGGCTGTTCCAGCGTAACGTAACCCTTCTTGTACTGATCGAGAACTTCGTTCACATAGTGCGGACGACAGAGCGCGCCACACACCCGCTGAGCGTTAAAATCTTCCGACGCCAGGTGGTTTACAATTTCCCAGTACTCGTCACTCTGAACGATGTCTTTAAAACGACGCTCGCAGATGTTGCCCATGTGGTAGCGCTTGAATTTATCGTTAAAGAGCTGACCGCAAGGACCCACTAGGCCGGTGCCGGAAATTTGAATCATGAAGGGAGGTCCATAACAACGTTGATAGTTGCGCTGGTCGTTACCCTCTTGAATTTTCTTCCATTTAGCAATGATCGCCGTTTCGCGAGTCGAAAGAGACTCAGCCTCTTTGATTAGCTTGTACATGCGCTCGTACTTCAAATAGTCGAGGTCGAAGCTCTTTTCTTCGTCATCGCTGCAGTGCTTAATCACGTAGTAGTCCACGCCCAAATCGAGAGCCAATTTGGCGAGGGGCAAAATTTGGTCTTCATATTCAGGCACGAGCACGAGCTGCATACCAATCGTAACGTTCAGGCCCTTTTTGCGCTTGAACTCAACCATGTTGCGGATGTTGTCGATAACCGTGAAGTACCATTCCGGTTTCGCGCCCATGATTTCTGCATAGCGCTGAGGGTCCGCCGCACAAATGTTAACGCGCACGTAGGTCAGGTGAGGAAGAACTTCTTCGATCTTCTTGCCGGCCAAGGGAAAGGCGTTGGTGTTCAGCGCCATGCTGATACCCTGCTCGCCACCACGGATAACCGAGCTCACGAAAGCCGGATGCAACGTGTTCTCGCCGTCACCCGCAAAGCTGATAGCGCGCACACCAACTTCCGCACAGTCATCAATAAATTGGTCCATGACCTGACGGGTAATTTTGGAGCCAGTGTTCTCTTGGAACATCGCATAGCAGAAACCACACTTGTGGGTGCAAGCGCGCGTTAGGGCCATATCGATGGTTACGGGGGCAACACGCTCGCCCGCTTCCCAAGCTTTCACGCGGTCCAAGTGCCAGGCCAACTTGTGGCCGTCCAAAATCAAATTCCGGTTATCTACGGGCGTAATGAGAGTCATTTGTGAGCTCCTTTGTCTTGATTGGTTTCACGGAAGACTTCCGGATCTGCCTTCACGAGAGAATGGGCCATCTTATCGCGCGCCAACTTGTCCATTGCGGTGGGCAAGTAAATTTCCAACTTCTGTTCAACGTTTCGCTTCAAAAATTTCTCAAATCCTTTGCAGAGCAAACGTTTCTCTTGCTCCGCCGAGCAGCCTTCGAAATCAACGTAAACGTGAATGGCCTGTTTAATCGCCAAGACTTCAATGGTCGCTTTTTCGTTAGTTTCGGTCAAAAACTGCAAAGCGGCGGCCTTAATTTTGGCCAGGCGCTCCGAGTCCTGCAAAGCGAGCCATTCTTTAGAGATGGGCTTCTCCATAGTGTTCCGGGTAATCTTGATGCCTAGCTCTTCGCGTCCCTGACGGAACATCTCGCGAACTAGGTGATTAAGGGCAACAAAATACGGTCCAGCATTTTCCGGAGTCACAATTCCACGCACGGGCGCCGGCAACGTGGGGTCACGAAGCTCGTTCTCCAAACGAATAACTCCGTGTTCAGAGATTTCTTGAATCAAGTAGCCTTCGTTAATCTGGCACAAGAAGTCGAGCATTTTGGTGAGAGCATTGTTCTTCAGGCCCGTGTAACGAAACTCCCGTACCAAGGTGGTGGAAGGATCGATGGCCATCATCACCGTGCCACCTTCAAATTTGGTCAGGATCGCCTTTAAATTCGCAGAAGGCTTCAGCGGCCCGGAAACCGAATGTTTCAGAGTGCGGGTTTCTAAAAGGAGTTTTTCACGGTAGCAGCGGCGCAAATCGGAGAGGCCCGGAACGTTAAGATCCAAAGCATCATCGCTAGCATCGGGAGCGCCAAACACGACCGTGATCGTAACCTGACTGGGGGTTTTATCGCTGCGCACAGCTCCCAAACCGCGTAGCGCGGCCACCAGGCCCTCGCTATCGACGGAAGAAATGTGCTCGGCATCCAAAACAACCGAAAGCCCGGCTTCGTTTTTCAGCGATGCCGACTCAAACAGGTAGAAAAGACTCTTGTTGGTGTCCTCATCCGGAACCCAAAACTCCAAAAACTCCTTATCCATTGAGAATCCACGCTCGATGGAGGTCAGGCGCCCCTCGTACTCCTTCAACAGTTCTTGATACTGGAGAACCGGGTATTTGTGAGTGTTTTGAGTTCTTTCCATGTTTTTCTAGGTACCTTCCAGGTGCAAATCTGTTTCCCAATTCCGCGCGGAAACAATGAGTTCCGTCAATTCTAACGAGTCCTTAACAGAAAGGAAGGGTTCGAACCAGTTTTAAGGCTTTGTAGACCCGTTTTTCTGAGCCTATCGCTGGACAGCTCCGCGTCATAAACTCCCTGGGCGAAGGTAGTATTTTACAGTCTCACGAAGGACCTGAGGCCGCAGCCCCTTCTTAAGAATGGGCCAGGACATTAGCAACAGGCAGAGGACGTTAAGGGTCCCCTGAATTGAGATATTCCAAAAAATGAAGAAGTTTTTTGGGATAAAAAGCACGCCGAATAGAACGGAATAATAGAGGCCGGTGCGGCGATCGGTATGGGCCGTTAGGAAAGCGGCAAAGGGGATAAACAGGTGCAAGAGTTTGTAGTCAAAAGAGGTCTGCGGCACCAAAATTAAGGCGCAAACGATCAAAACCAAACTCTCCCACAATTCAACCCCCCGACTCAGGATCCCCACCAAATACACAATCAAAATAGCCAGGGAAATCGGCATATAGACAGAAAGGGCCTGGGCCGAGAACTCCGGAGAGTAAACCTTCTCCGGCCCCAGAATAAGGGCCGCCAGGAAGCGAAACGAACTAAATATGCTCGAGCTAAAGCAATCATTCCCGGCGGCCAGAATGATGCTCTTAAAGCGAGGCATGGATCGACTGTAAGAATCCAGAAGCTGGGTGAGGTTCACCCGAAACACCACCATGGAGGCCACCGTAAAGAACGCCATGCTCAGCAATACGAGAACAAACTCTTTGTACTTCTTGTCGCGCAAATACAAAAAACTAAACAAACCAGGATAGACCTTCGAGGCGGCGGCCCCCCCCAAGAAAAAGGCCGCAGGACGATGCCTCTTGGCACCGTAGAGCAAGAAAAAGGCAACGACCCACAGGAAGATGAAATCTTCCGTATTGGCCCGATCCATCGCAAACAAGAACGGATAGGTGCAAAGACCGAAAATCGGCAGGAAAAACCAATTCCATCCACCGCGGCCCTCCGGAACGCAAACGGTCTGTTTGAGGAAATAAAAAAAGCCCGCCACGATCGTGACCAGATAAAAAATGATTCCCGCCTTAAGGGGAATCATCGTGAAGGGAAGAAGAATGGCATAGCCAAAGGGGGGATAGTTATTTCCGAGCGAGCGCAGCACAATGCGAAACGGATCGTTGTCCGTGTTCATAATGTGCGAACCAATAAAGTCGTGCAGAGCATCGCCCGGATCGAAGAGAAAAGTTCCGTACGGATAAAAGGGCAAATGAAAATATTGCGAGCGAATATAATTAAAAATGACAGACCCAATGAAGCCCCAGAGCACAATGAGGGCCATGACTTTTAATTTCTCCAGCCTGTTCATGCGCGAGAAGGTAAACAGAGGAAAAGTTCTTTGGCAATGGGGCGTCCGAAATGTCTAAGCTCTTTGATTTTTACTTGTTTCCAAGATATCTTCGCCCGCTATGGGTCCATGCGCGTCTTCGTTTCACAACGCCTTTCGCCTCGCCTTCGGGGTGTGCGCTTTTGGACTTTCTCATCTGACTCAAGCCTCTCCAACCTACACACACCGCTACTATTGTGTCTTTCGCCTCGAATCGAAGGAGCTCACCTCCTCGCCCAAAGAACTATTCGCAACCGTTGGACTGATTCGCGAGGTCCCCAGCTGGCCCACGAAAACGGAGCAAATTATTGCAAATATTGAGTACGTGCGGATGAAGCCGGTGGGAGATCATTTTTTTGGTAGCGCTATTATAGCCACGACTCGCACAGACAAGACCCTCGCTTCCGACCAAGGACTGGTGGCGCAGTTTGACCTTAAGGGCTTTGACGGCTCGCGCGAAGAAACGCCTTTCTTCCGAATCGCGGAGAACAAGAAATTTAGCGTTTCCTCGCCTTCACAAGCTCCCACGCGTGATGAACTAGATGCTGCGTTTAGCTCCTTGCAAGACGCTCCTGGCACCAGCTGCATTTCTTGGGAACTGAAGAGCGAATAGACATGGCTGCAGTTGTTCTGTCCGCTCTTTGCGCCTTCACCGTTTACGTGCTGTTGCACGTCTTTTGGTTTCATTTCTTTGACGTCCATGCCCGGGCTAAAGTGATGACCTTGATTATGTTTTTTTCGGGGTGCTTTCTCCCCGCCTGGATTCATTTTTGGAAAGGTCACGCTCCGGACTGGTCCCACGCCATTTGGGTGGCGCCATTGAGTGCGGGACTCTTTTTTACTCTCATCTGGTTTGGCTACCTGCTCTTCTATTCGGCCTTCGATACCAGCCCCTCGCTGCGCTTCCTCGTGGAGATGTTAAGTAAGGGTTCCGTAACTCCGGACGAACTCAAAGTGGACTATGATTTTGAAGATGTTTTTCGGCGTCGGGTTGAGCGGGCCGTGGCCACAGGATACCTGGTCAAGAGCGAGCAGAATGGACAAGTTGTTTACGCCAACACAGTGCGCGCGCAAAGAATTGGCTCAGTCTCTTCTTACATAAAAGACTTTTTGCGATTGGGTAAAGGCGGATGACCGAAGTTGTAGCTACATTGTTCGTCGCGATTGCAGGCATGACCTTGTATGTCCTGATTCACGTAGGCCTGCTCCATGGATCCGCGCGGTTCCGCAAATGGTCTACGCTCAATCGACTTTTCTTCTCGATGCTTCCCTTGGTCGTGCTTTGCGCCTGGCAACTGCAGACGAACTTCGGGGGGGCTTTCTCGGAAAGTTCTCTTACCGAAGAACTCATCGCAGCCTTTTTGCTGCTCCTTTTACTCCACAACGGTTACCTGATTTTTTACTCCATCAATGATCGTTCCCTCAGCGTGCGGATGATGGTGGAGTTTTATCGCAGCCAGAACACGCCCCTGACGCTGGAAAAATTAGGAGCGCTTTACGACACCAAGAGCTCCTACGCACGTCGATGGGTCATTCTTCAAGAATCCGGCTTCATTGAAGCCGATGCGAGTAATCGCCTACGCTTGACTCCCAAGGGAGCACGTCTGGCCAAAGGCGTTCGCTGGCTTAAGGATCTTTACGGTCTAGGCCCTGGCGGGTGAACCTGTTCGGGGGCCGGCACCGACTCCTTCTCTAGGAAGAGGTGAAAAATAGCCCACAGCACAGACAGAATATTTTTAATGCGAAAAGCACTCGAGGCCCCCGAGCGCCGCTCTTTGATTGTCATGGGCATTTCCCGGTAGCTCAGTCCCTGTCGCAAAAGACGAATCACGATTTGCGCATTGAAGGCAAACCCATTGGTGATTCGCATCCGCTTGAGCCGTTCCGTCGGCAAAATATTATGCCCGTTGTAGTAACGCACACGGTAACCAAAACACGTGTTCAACAACCAGGTGTAGACCTTAGAAATGATTTGCCGCGAAAGCGGGCGCACTTCCGGGTTAGCCGTGTAGGTCAAAATCATATCCGCGCGACCCACTTGCTCGATAATTCCCCGTAGGGAATCTTCCGTTAAATCATCGTCCGCGCAGAGCATAAGGCAGGACGGATACTTCGCTTCGAATACGCCCCGGATAAATGCTCCGCCGTAGCCTAAATTGTGTTCATTGCGCACGACTCGCAAGCGAGGATTCTGCTGAATGAACTGCGACGCCTTGGCAGAGGTGTCATCGGCCGAGCAATCGTCGACAACGATAATTTCGTATTCAAAATCGAGTTTAGAACAAGCCGCCAAAGTCGTACGCAGTGAAGGTCCAATGTTTTCGCTTTCGTTATATGCCGGGATGACAATGGTGAGCTGGCGTTGCATAATAATTTTTCTATTCTCCAAAAGGGGCCATAGTAACAGAATTTCTTGTTTAATTAAAAAGGCGGAAGCGAATGAATAAGCTGTCAATTTTGGTGACGGGAGCGAGTTCCGGAATTGGTGCGGCCCTAGCCGAAGGACTTGCTAGAGCCGGGCACGAAGTTTGGATTTCTGCTCGTCGGGAAGAACGTTTAAAAAGTCTCGCCGCTCGCAACCCTGGCATGCGGTATCGCATTTGTGACGTTGCCGAAGAAGACCAAGTGCAAGGACTCTTCGCCACCATTCACTCCGTAACCCCCAAGCTCGACGCCATTATTAACGCCGCCGGTTTATTCGGCGCCATCGGCCGCATGGATCAAACCAATCCTCAAGAATGGCGTCGCGCCTTTGATGTGAACACCTTTGGCACTTATCTGGTTATCAAATATGGCATGCCCTTTTTGCTGCAGCCGGGATCGGCCAAACGAATTATTAACTTTTCGGGCGGCGGAGCTTTTTCGCCCTTCGCTTCGTACAGCGCTTACGCCGTATCCAAAGCCGCTGTGGTGCGCCTTACGGAGAACCTCGCCGTAGAAATGGCTTCCGAGCAAGTGGCCGCAAACTGCATCGCCCCCGGCTTCATTAAAACCGAAATTCACGAAGCCACACTCCGCACGAACGCGAACACCGCAGGCTCCGAACACCATCGTAAAACTAAGGAGCTCATGGAATCGGATGACAACCAAGCATCCTTCGAAAATTGCCTGGAGTGCGTGAAGTTTTTACTCTCGCCCGAAGCCAATGGCCTGACCGGAAAAACTATCAGCGTGAACTTCGATCCCTGGCGGAGTCCGGGATTCCGCCAGAGCATTGGGGACATGGCGCACTCGGATCTCTACACGCAGCGCCGGGTGAACTTGGTCAACCTGCCGCAAGACGAGGTCAACCAACGCCTACAGACTAAGCTGAGCAAGACCAAACAGTAGCGATTAAAAGTGCTCTAAGCCTGGACAGAAGCCTTGGGAATAAACTGTCCCAGGCGAATGACCTGGCCTCCCACGGGCTCGCCCTGCGTGCAGTGGAAAGGATCCAGAATCAGGCCCTGCTTTAGCTGCTTGCCCAAGCTGACCGCATCGGATCCGCGGTACTCTTTCCACGGCGTCATGATGACGAGGGCATCGGCCCCCGCACAAGCTTCTTCGCGCGTGGCCACCTGAGTAACCCAAGAGTAGGCCGCAGGAATTTTGGCCTGAGGATCGTGAATTTTCACCTGACAGTGCTTAAGGGAATCCAGAAGCGCGAGGGTCGGCGAATTCTTAACCGAGTGAGTGTCTTCCTTGTAAGCGAGGCCCCAAATCGCCAGAGCCGGACGAGGGAGGCGCGGAAACAAATGCTCCGTAAGTTGCTTCAGAACCCAGTCACGACGAATGCGACTATTTTTGAACCAAGCATCCACCACGCCGGAATCCGTGCCGAATTTGGCACTCAGTTGTTGAATGGTCACCAAATCGCGTTCCAGGTTACCGCCCGAAATTCCTAATCCCGGTGAAAGATAGGCGTAGGGACCAATCCGGCGATCTAAACGCAGCGCGGGCGCAATCTCGAACCAATCGGCACCCAACTGCTCGCACACTTCGGCGATCGTATTGGTGACCACCACCGTCGACACCAAATAGAGATTGATGGAAATCTTGGCAAGCTCCGCACTCTCCAGCTTCATGGGCAAAACGGGGCACTGAAAGCTCTCCGTCCAGGCACGGTACAAAGCCGGTAGGGGCGCACGCGGATCTAAGCACCCAATAATGTAGCGCTCCGGATGCAAACCACGCTCAAAAGCGCGGCCAAAAATAAGCGTTTCTACCTGGTAATAAAGTTGAATGTTAAGCGCGGAGCAGTGAGCCTCCAGCCAGCGAGAGAACTCGCGGGTAAATCCCGGCGTCACCTGGCTCAGCACCACCGCCGTCGTTCCGGGACTCAGCTGGGGAACGATGGACTTGAGCAGCTCACGCAGCGGCTCCAAATTGCTCCGATTTTGCGCGTCCGTTTCGATGTCGAGGGCAAAGAAAACCAATCCGCAGGATTTAAGATCAGCAACGTTCGAAGAAAATTTCAGCCGCTCCCGGTGCTCCGTCGTCAACTCTTGAAGCTGAGGCTCGGAAATAGGAAACTGATGTTCCCGCAGCTTAGCCACTAATTCCGTACGCGGATCGTAACCAACCACCGAGAATTTTTTTGCGGCCGTAGAAATACTGTGCACGAGACCCAAGTGGGTCATGCCAACGACACCAACGGTAGACTTTTCCATGCCGATTCCGACTCAGCGACCCATCGAACGTTTGACCGCTTGTACCAGCGTGTCTTGGCTCGGATAGAAAAAAGACTCTAGCTTTTGCGTCATGGGCGTATGGCTATCCGGGAAGGTCACGCGAATGGGTTTGGACTTGAATTTGTCGTAACCCACTTCTTCCGCCACCGAAGCAATAACTTCGCCCGCAAAACCGTTCATGCGCCAGCCCGGGTCGGCCACCACAAGACGTCCGGTGCGCGCTACGGAATCGCAGATCGTTTCGCGGTCGAAAGGATAAATGGTACGCGGATCGATGACTTCGACGTCGATGCCTTCGGTCGCCAAAATTTGCGCCGCTTGCATCGCCAAAGGCACCAAGTGACCAACGGCCACCAAGGTGACCTCGCGACCCTTCTTGCGGATGGCCGCTTGGCCGTAACGAACACGGTAGGCAGCTTCGGGCACCACGCTGTTCATTGAGAACACCGAGCGACTTTCCAAAATAAGGCAGGGGTCTTCGCCCAAAGCACTTTCCAGCATGAGTCCCTTGGCATCGAAGGCCGTAGCCGGCATCGCCACCTTTAGACCCGGCAAATGACCGAACCAAGCATGCATCGATTTCGAATGTTGCGGCCCCTGGCCCCATCCCTTACCGATGATGGCGCGAATGGTTACCGGCATGGGCGATTTGCCGTTGGACTTGAAGTACCAAAGGGCCAACCAGTTCACGATACTGTCGAGGGAGTAAATCATGAAGTCCACGCGTTGGTGAACAATGATGGGACGCAAACCCGTGAGGGCGGCGCCAATGGCCACTGAGTTCATGGTGGCCTCGGAGACAGGAAAGTCCTGCACACGGCTCGGACCGAACTCCTCGACCAATCCCGAGGTCGTGCCAAAAACGCCCGTTTTATAGTCAACCAACTGCCCGAGCACGACCACCTTGTCGGAAAGACGCATTGCCTGTTGAGTGCCTTCGCGAATGGCGTTGGCATAATTGAGTTCGCGCTGATGAGTATTTTGCATTTTGGTGACTCCCTGCTTGCGCTGCGGCCTAGTACGGACCCGGAATAGCTTCTAATTGATTTTGGTTGAAATCGACGGACTTCTCATCCTGGAGAACTTTGTCCGCCAGCGGGCTCCGATTCGCCAAGTTCATGCTCTCCAAATCGGGATCGACCGAGAACTTGCTTTCCTTCGCGAACTTGAACGCTTCCGCAATTTCGCGGTTAGCGGCGTCGAGAATTTTCTTCTTGCCGGACTCGTCGAGCCATTTAGCCGCCAGCATTTTTTCCTCAATCAAACGAATCGGATCCAGCGCCTTCCAGTGAGCGCGCTCTTCTTCCGAGCGGTAGCCAACGTATTCATCGCTTTCCGGACCCACGTGCGGCGTCCAGCGATAAGTAAAGGCTTCGATAAAAACGGGACCTTCGCCGGCCCGCACCGAATCGACCGCCGACTTAAGCTGCTTGTAGAGATTCACCACGTCGTTGCCCAGCAAGGTCTGGGAGCGAACACCGAAGGAGGCTGCCCGTTCGGCAATGTTAGTGCCGGCCGAGCGATGGTGCTGGGGCGAGTAAGTAGAATAGTAATTATTTTCGCAAATGAAGATCATCGGCAGTTTTTTGAGCCCCGCGTAGTTCACGCTCTCCCACAAAACGCCTTCATCGGTTGCGCCATCACCAAAGCCCGTCACCGCTACGTACGGAAGCTTTTGCACCTGGAATCCGAAGGCGGCACCGGCCGCCAAAGGAACACCTCCGGCCAAAATAGCGCCGCTGTAAAAACGTTTCGCGGTCATGGAGACGTCCTGCGAACCGGCTTTGCCTCCATTGGCGCCCGTTTCTTTGCCGTAGAACTCCGCGAAGAGTTCATTCATCGTGTTCACCTTGGCAAAGTAGTAGCCATGGGAACGATGATGCGAAAACAAAAAGTCTTCATCTTTGAGCGTTAGATTCAAAGCCGCGGGTACGGCTTCCTGACCAACGCAGAAGTGCATCGGACAACGCATTTCATCGGCAGGATGATATTCAGCAATGAGCGATTCCTGCATGCGACGCAAACGCAGCATGTGGGTGTAAAGCTTGAGTGCCGTGTCCTGAGAGATATCCGTAACCGGTGAGGTACGGATGGTCTTTTTCTGGTTCCCCGGGGCTACGTTGTAGTCCGAAAATTTCTCAAAATTCATAGCGCGAGACTATATCACGCCCTAGAGACCTGCAAGTTACCGAACAGTGGACTCCCACTTGGTTTGCGAAACTTTAAGCGCCGGGTGCGAAACCAAAAGGTGCCACACCACCGCGCAGAAGCCTTCGGTGTGGGGCGTGATACGATCATTCGAAACCGTCGGAATAACCACGCAGGCATTGGCCGCCTGCTTGGTAAAACCGCCGTCCTTGCCCACGATGCCGAACACTCCCGCGCGAACTTCTTTGGCTAGCTCAATCGCCCGCACCAGGTTCATAGAAATATTTTTCTCGCGGTTGCCGCCGCCGACGGAGAAAACCAGCAGAGCATCTTTGGAGTTCAGGCGCGAACCCTTCAGCCAATTTGCAAAGCAGGTGTCCCAGCCCTCGTCATTGATCCGCGCGGTCAGCTCGGAGGCATTGTCCGTCGGCGTATAGGCTTCAAAATCGCAGATTTTACGGAAGTCGTTCACCGCGTGGCTCGCGTGCCCCGCGGAGCCTCCGACACCCAAAATAAAGAGTCGGCCGCCGCTTTCGCGAGTTTTCGCCAGACCAGTGGCAATGTTCTCGATGGCCTCGACATCCAGTTTTTTGATGAGCTCGATGCTCTCGGCCAAAAAAGTCTCGGTGAACTTGGTCATAGGGTAAATCCTGCGCTCGTTGCGTCTTGTTTGAACATCTTGACGGTATCCAGACTTAGATTGGTCAGGTCCGTGTTGAACATGGACATCTTCTTGATGATGTCGAAGGGAACCGTGATGATGGCGCAGCCCGCTTGCTCCGCCTGCACGATGTTAAAGACTTCGCGCGTGCTGGCCCAAAGGAGCTCGCATTCCGGCCCCACCCACTCACAGAGCTCGCGGGAAGCCGTCATAATGCCCATGGGGTCACGACCCGTATCGGCAATGCGACCGGCAAAAACCGAAACTACAGCGGGAGCCCCGCCCTTCAACGCCGTACAGGTGTCGTGCACCTGACCAACCGTTAGCAGCGCCGTCACGTTCAATTTGACGCCCCGGTGGGACAGTTCCTTCACCAGCGCCATGGACGATTTGCCTTCGGAGTTAGTTACGGGAATTTTTACGTAGACGTTTGATCCCCACGATTTAATTTCGAGGGCCTGACGCTCCATTTCGCGAAAATCGTCGGCAAAGACTTCGAAGGAAATCGGCTTTTCTTTGATCTGCGAAAGGATTTCTTTGCAGAAGCTGCGGTAGTCCTTAATGCCCGCCTTCTTCATGAGGGTAGGATTCGTGGTGAGCCCCTTGATGAGCGGATTGGCATTCATCTCCAGCATGGCCTGTTTGTCGGCGCCGTCGGAATAGATCTTAATTTTTCCGGTGTAGGGGGAACGATGGCCCATGCTGAGACTCCTTAAAATTGAAAATCAAAAGTTGGCAGGATTCTACAACAGGAAATCCGCAAACGCTTCTAAATTGGCGCCCCAAAATTGCGGACGCAATTGTCGTTCCTCAAAGATCTTACAGTGATCGCATTTTTGCGGACCCAAAAAGGCCGTTTGCAGACCCAAACTTTGTCCCGCCTGAACATCCGTAATCCCGTCGCCAATCATCCAGCAGCGATCTAAACGCACCACGCCATGACGAGCGAGCGCCTCGCGCAGCAGGCCCGTTTTTGGTTTTCGACAGTCACAATTTTCCGTTTTGCCGTGAAAGCAAATGTGGCTGCTGGCAATGACGGCGCCGGCAGATTGAGCGTCCGATAAAATTTTTGAATGCACCGCTTCCAAATTTACGCGCGTTGTCTTTCCGTAGGCCGCCGCCGGCTGATTCGAGGCAATCGTCAAGATCCAACCCGCATCCTGCAACCGCCGCAGCGTGCGAGGCACCCAGGGAAACACGGTTACCTCGTCCGCATTCATCGGACTATCGACAGTCCCGTGCTCCGGATGAACCACCATGGAATTCAGAACTCCGTCGCGATCGAGGATGAGAAGTTGAGCGTCCGCCATAGGAAGATTCTAACATGATCGGCGCCAAGCCGTTTGACGCCCCCCAGGCGAAACTATAGATAGATACAGTCTATTTTAGCGAAAGGGGTTTTCTTGTCTAAGCGCGTTTTGGTCACCGGCGGAGCCGGTTATGTGGGTGCAGTTCTCCTTCCCCAACTTCTCGAAAAAGGTCACGAAGTCGTCAACTACGACCTGATGCTGTTCGGCGAAGACGTGCTTCCCAAGCACCCTAAACTAACCAACGTGAAGGGCGACATTCGCGACACCGCGCTTTTCGCTAAGGCCGTAAAGGGTTGTGATGCCGTTATTCACCTGGCGTGCGTTTCGAACGACCCTAGCTTTGAACTCGACCCCGAACTCAGCAAGACCGTAAACTTCACCTGCTTTGAACCGATGGTGAAGGCGGCCAAAGACGCTGGCGTGAAACGTTTCATTTACGCTTCCACCAGCTCCGTGTACGGCGTGAGCGACGCTCCCGAAGTGACTGAAGACCATCCCTTCGTGCCACTCACCGATTACAACAAGTACAAGGGCCTCTGCGAGCCCGTGCTGCTCAAGTACCAGTCGCCCGATTTCACCACGGTCATTATTCGTCCGGCTACGGTTTGCGGCTACTCTCCGCGCCTACGCCTCGATCTGTCGGTGAACATTCTTACGAACCTCGCGGTGAACAAGGGCGTGGTGACCGTTTTTGGCGGCACACAAAAACGCCCCAACATTCACATCAAGGACATTTGCGACCTGTACACCATGCTACTGGATATTCCGGCGGAAAAAATTGCGGGCGAAGCCTTTAACGCTGGCTACGAAAACTTCACGATTGCGCAAATTGCCGAGATGGTCCGCAAAATTGTTGAAGAAGAGTTTCCCGAAAAACGTCCCATCAAAGTAGAGACGAGTCCTTCGAACGACCTTCGTTCCTACCATGTCAGTTCGCGCAAAATTCGTGAGCGTCTGGGATTCATCCCTCGCCGTTCTATCGAAGACGCCGTTCGGGACCTCTGCCAAGCGTTCCGCGCCGGCAAAATTCCGAACAGTCTGGATGACCAAAAGTACTTCAACGTTCGGCAGTTGAAGGCGACTGCCCAGAAATGAGCCAAAAGCGCTTAGCTGTAGTTACGGGCGGAGCCGGCTTCATCGGCAGCCACACGGTTGATCTTCTCCTGCGCGAAGGTTTTCGCGTGCACGTGATCGACAACCTCCGCGGCGGACGACTGGAAAACCTGAAGCACCTCGAGGGCAATCCCGACCTGAAGGTCGACACCCGAGACATTCGCGCCCTAACTCCCACCGACACCCTCTTTACGGGTGCCCACTTTGTTTTTCATTACGCCGGCATTGGCGACATTGTGCCCTCCATTGATCACCCCCTGGAGTACATGTCGACGAACGTTCTGGGCACCGTGCACGTGCTCGAAGCGGCTCGGCACGCCAAAGTCGCCAAATTCGTTTATGCCGCCTCGAGCTCTTGTTACGGAGTCACGGAACAAGTGCCCACGACCGAGTCCGCTCCCATTCGCCCCGAATACCCCTATGCCCTCAGCAAGTACCAGGGAGAACAAGCCGTTTTCCACTGGGGCAAAGTTTACGGCTTGCCCGTGAACGCGGTCCGCATTTTTAATGCCTACGGCACCCGCTCCAAAACGTCGGGCGCCTACGGTGCGGTGTTCGGTGTTTTTCTGGCGCAAAAATTGGCGAACAAGCCCTACACCGTCGTGGGCGATGGCACGCAGTCCCGAGACTTTGTTTTCGTGACGGACGTAGCGCGCGCCTTTTACGCCGTTGCGTGCAAGGGACACCCGGGAGAATTTTACAACCTGGGCGTCAGCAAACCGCAATCCGTGAACCGCCTCGTGGAACTCTTGGGCGGCGAAGTCACTTACGTACCCAAGCGCCCCGGCGAACCCGACTGCACCTGGGCCGACATTTCTAAACTGCAACGCGATACCGGCTGGAAGCCCGAATTGAGCTTCGAGCAGGGTGTGGCCGAGATGCTTAAGAACATTGATTACTGGCGGAATGCCCCCGTGTGGGATCCCAAATCCATCGCCAAGGCGACCGAAGGTTGGTTCGCTGCATTCAACAAGAAGGACTAAACAACATGCCAGCCAAAAAGGGATCTGTTCCCGACTACCGCCGCAAAATTAAAACCCGCGAAGAAGTGCGCGCCCTCATTGGGGATCGTCCCCGGAAGAAGACCGTGATCATGTGCCACGGCACTTTCGACATCGTGCATCCGGGCCACGTACGCCACCTGATGTACTGTCGCGACAAGGCCGACATCCTCATTGCGAGTCTGACTCCCGATAACTACATTCCGAAGAGCAACTTTCGGCCCTTCGTTCCCCAAGAATTGCGCGCCATGAACCTGGCCGCACTGGAAGCGGTCGATTACGTGGTGATCGACGACAACCCTGCTCCACTCGAACAGCTGAAGATCATTCAGCCAGATTTCTACGCAAAGGGTTACGAATACTTTAAAGACAACGTGCATCCCAAAACCCGCGAAGAAATCGAAGTGCTCGATTCCTTCGGCGGCGAAATTATTTTTACGCCCGGCGACGTGGTTTATTCCTCGTCCAAACTCCTCGACACTCAGCCTCCCGGCATTAGTCTCGACAAGCTACTGTCCCTGATGTCCGCCGAAGGACTGACCTTCAATTCGCTCCGCGAAACTCTGGACAAGTTCTCCGACAAGCGCGTGCACGTAGTGGGCGACACCATTGTGGATTCGTACACCTACTGCAGCCTCATTGGCGGCGGAACCAAGACCCCCACGCTGAGCGTGAAATACGAAAACCAAATCGACTACGTGGGCGGAGCGGCGATTGTTGCCAAACACATGAAGGCTGCCGGCGCGAACGTGATTTTCTCTACAGTTTTGGGCGACGATCCCCTTAAAGATTTCGTCATGAAGGACTTGGAGGCGGATGGGGTGACCTGCCAGGTAATCGTAGACCGTACGCGCCCCACCACACACAAAAACTTCATCATTAGCGGTGGCTACCGCTTAATCAAAATTGACAAGCTCGATAACCGCACGATCTCGGACAAAATTCTAGGCAAAATTAGAAACCAAGTCGCCGAGACCAAGGCCGACGCGGTGGTGTTCAGCGATTTCCGCCACGGCATGTTTAGCCCGGTCACGATTCCGCAACTCACCGAAGCCATTCCCAAGGACACCTTCAAAGTGGCCGACAGCCAAGTGGCTTCGCGTTGGGGCAACATTCTGGACTTCCAGGGCTTCGACCTCATCACCCCCAACGAAAAAGAAGCTCGCTTTGCCCTGGGCGATCAGGACTCCGTCATTCGTCCCCTGGCGCTCAACCTGTACCACAAGGCGAACTGCAAAAACCTCATCCTCAAAATGGGTGAGCGGGGCTTGATTGGTTACCGCCGCGAGAGCCTAGACCCTCGCGCTTTCTTCACGGTCGATAGCTTCGCCGAGAACGTGAAGGATGCCGTAGGCTCGGGCGACGCTCTGCTCGCTTACGCCACGCTCGCGCACCTCTGCACCCAGTCCTCCGTGATTGCCGCTATTCTGGGCTCGATCGCGGCCGCGCTGGCCGTAGAGAACGATGGCAACAAACCCGTTCCTCCGGAAGATGTTCGCAAGCGCATCGACCTCATGGAAAAACGGGCGGCCTACAACGCATGAAGTGCATCGTCGTTGGCCTAGGAGTTCAGGGCAAAAAGCGCGTGGCCTCGGCCGGTCCCGATCTGGTGGCCACTGTGGACCCCTTCCTAGCGACGGCACAGTTCAAACGAGTGGAAGAGGTTCCCCTTGCTAGCTACGATGCGGCTTTGATTTGCACGCCGGACGAAGCCAAGGTCGAAATTCTTCGCTATTTGCTGAAGAACAAAAAGCACATTTTGGTTGAGAAACCCTTGGTCGCGGATCGCCCCGAGGAGCTAGCCGAGCTCGGGCGCCTGGCTACCGAGGGAAAAGTAGCCCTCTACACGGCCTACAACCACCGACTCGAACCCAGCATCGACCGCCTCAAAGCCCTCATCGCGAGCGGTGCCCTTGGCAAAATTTATCAAGCGCGACTTTACTACGGCAATGGCACGGCCCGCGACGTACGCAACTCAGCCTGGCGCGATCAGGGCAGCGGCGTGCTCAAAGATTTGGGCTCCCACCTTTTGGATCTGACCTACCACCTCTTCGGCGAGGAACGTACGAACTTCCGCAGTGTGGCGCTGAATCGATTCGAAAATAAGGCTTACGATCATGTCGTGTTTCATGCCCCGGCTACGGCCACTGGGCCCGATTTAGTTCTAGAAGCAACGCTGCTCTCCTGGAAAAACCACTTTGCCGTCGACATGCTGTGCGAGCGCGGTTCCGCGCATGTAAGCGGACTCTGCAAATGGGGCGGCAGCGAATTTACTCACCGGGTACGCATTCTGCCGAGCGGGCGCCCCACCGAAGAAAAGCAGAACTGGACCTCGCCGGATCCCACCTGGGACGCTGAGTATCGCCATTTTCAGGAACTCTGTCGGACCGCCGAGAACTCGGTGAATAAAGATATTTGGATTCTGAAAACGTTAAAGAGCCTCGAAGCTAAAGGCGGTCTTTGAGTTCACCGCTCACTCGTTTGGCGAGGGCCAGGGCAGAAGTCAAACCGGGCGATTCGATGCCCAGTAGGTGAATATCTCCGTGCCCACCATTCACCACGGCAAAATCGCGTTGCAATTTTGCGGCAACGAACAACTTGGGCCGCACCCCTATGTAGTCGGGCTGCAAATCGGTTAACTCCAAATCGGGAATCAGGGCACGACCGGCTCGCAAGAAGCTTTCCCGCAGTGCCGGCTCCTCCTGACCGAAGCGCAACAAATCGGAATCATCGGGGGCCTTGCCCTCGCAGCCTTCCCAATCCACGTCGGGGCCTAGGCGGCAACGACCATTCAAATCGAGAGTAAGGTGCACCCCAAGCCCCCCCCGCGGATCCGGCAGCGGATAAACGAGCGAAGAATAGCGACCACCAAATCGCGAAGAAAGAGAATAATAACGACCGCGACAGGGACGAATCTCCATACCGCGCAGAGCCGGCCAGGCGTTCGCAATGCGAGCAGCAGACAATCCCGCCGAATTGATGAGACACCGAGCGCGAATAGCTAAAGTTTCGTCCCGCACGGTACGGGCCACCAGGACAAAGGGAGAACCCTCGTCATTAAAATCGATCGCCTGCACCTCGGTGCCGTACTGGAAGAGAACGCCCTGCTGGGAAGCAATTGCCTCCAAACGAAGCATCAGGGAATGGGAGTCTACGATGCCCGTAGAAGACGACCAAAGCGCACGTTTAATTTGGGGATTTGCCAACTCCGTCTGGGCGGAGAAGGCCGAGCGTTCTTCGAGGGCAACTCCGACCGTAGTGGCCGCTTGCAAAAGTTTATCTAGGGCCGGTGATTGATCCTCGTGCGTAGAAACAATCCATTTACCGCATTGCCGGTGCGGCACGTGGTAAGCATTACAAAAAGCGTACAACAATTCCTTACCTTCGAGGCAGAGCGACTGCTTGAGCGGCGAACCCGCATAATAAATGCCGGCATGAATCACTTCGCTGTTACGCGACGAGGTTTCCTGACCCAATTTACCGTGACGTTCAAGAACCAGAATTGTCTTTCCCGGATAAGTCGCCGCAACATCGGCCGCAACGGCCAGGCCCACAACTCCTGCCCCGATGATCACTAAGTCGACGTCTATCGTATCCACCATTTCGAGTCCTAAAATGGAATATCTGCGCGCTCAATCCTCTTCGGTATTTTGTGAACCCGATGACCCGATGCTAGGGTAGCACGCCAATGCTCAACCTCTTTATGATCCTTTTATCGCTCTTAATTATAGGATTGCCCTGGACTTTTTTTTTACGCCTAGGAATTACTTTGGGAGCTGGAGTCCGATTAATCCTGGCGATTGTCCTGAGTTACTGGAGCATTGTACTGCTCGGTCGACTTTACTTAAGCAATCTTTGGCCATTCTCGTCTCTGATCTACACTTTGTTAGGCATCAGTGTTTTTACAACCTCGATACAATCTAAAAACTGCTGGAACTACTGGCAGAAAAATTGGCGCCTGGTTCTTTGCTTTTTTGTCTTTATATTTGGTGGAGCCATCGCCGTTGGAGTCCCTCTCCTTGGCTGGAATTTAACGGGTTCCCCGCTGCGCATAGGTCCAGATGGCATTCTGTACGCTCACATGGCAGATTTTTTAACTCACGGAGGAACGCTTTCTTCCTTGCCTCCCCCTCCTACCGCTTACTCCATGTTGGTGCAGGCCGGATTTAAAACTCACTTGCGATGGGGGTATCCGTTTTTTCTTGCTTTTGCCTCGTTGGTTACCGGAACGAGTCACCCATTTGATCACATGTTCGTATCGACCTGGATTTTATTCGCCTCTACTGCCGCTTTTATATTTTTCTATTTAACAGAACACATTCGAGCTTCGTTGTTGATGTCGGCCGGTGCACTAGGCCTTATCTTCAATTCGCTTCTCCTCAATATGTTACTGGAGAATCAGCAACCCAACGTGGGCATGGTTTTATCTTTCACCATTATGGTTTGTTTGTATTCAGATTTTTTAACGACCCATGCAACAAAAACTTCTGAAGTTGCTTCGCGCATAATTCTTCTGGGTCTTTTTTGGGCAGCCTCGCTCGTCTACTACTCAGAAATTTTGCCCATCGTGATTGCCTATTTGGGAGCCATGCTCGTTCTTACCATTCGCCATCCAGCGGAGCGACAAAAGACATTCCACGAAACCTGCATGCTTATGGCTGGAAGCCTGAGTGTGGGATTTGTCCTGGTGGGAACCTTTGCATCTACAATTTTCAGTCACCTTACCCACCTGGAAACCGCTGGAGCAACCGTAGGCTATCCCCAATCGCTTTGGGCCTGGCCTCACAACTTTCTAGGGTTCAGTAATCTCTACTCGCACGTAGACCGCTGGTTTAGTCCCCTGGGGGACGTTATCACTCGAAAACGTGATGCCGGAGAAATTATTGGAGGATCGTTGCTAAGCTTGGCGGTCGTCACGCTTGGAATAACCCAAGCTCGACAAAAATACGCATCATCGCGAATATGGCTGCCTGCACTCCCGCTTATTGGAGCCATTCTTCTAAAATCGATAGTTAAGATCGACCATAACTACCTCTACACCAAAGTTTGCGCACTCTGCGTTCCCTTTCTAGTGCTGGGATTTGTCTGTTATTTGTCCGAGTTGCGAAGTCATCTTCGATACGGCCAAATTGCCGTTGCGTTCTTTGGCTTGTGGATGATCTGCCTACTTGGCGCTGCGGCCAACTACCTTTTGAACTACCGTAGAACCTCAGAAGTAGTGACATCCCGAACGCTAAACTTAAACCCTGCTCAAATAGCGGAATCGGTCCTAGTTCCAACAATGCGGGGCTGCGGAGGCAACACCTATCGAATGATCGACCGAACTCGCGAGGCTTATTTCTTTTCCTTTCGTGATGTCATAGCCTTAGATGCATGGACTTTTTGTACTGAAAGCCAAATGCAGGCGCTGCAATCCGAAAGCAATCGTTCTTTGTTGATCGAACACCGATCGCGAGGCCAGAAGAGCCCCAGCACGTGGGAAAAAAGTAGTCTACGTCTTAAAGATTTGATCTCAGAAGATTCCAAGCACTGCAGAAATCAACTCCAAGACATATTGCCCTGCGATAAAAAATAGCTCCTAAAACATTACATCGCACAGACGATATCAAGCGAATCAATCATGGCCTGTTGCCCGCCTGAATCGAAAATCACCTTACCCACATAGGCGCTCTTAGCTTTCTTAAAGGTCGCATCGATCAGAACGCGATTGCGCAAAAAGTTCTCGTCCATAATTCGCAACATGAGTTTGTCTTCATGGTTCCAAAATCCGACCACCTGATTTTTGGGGTAGCTGATATCGGAACTTGCATTCGCACTCACATGCCGCACTTCGCCCGCCAAACCACCTCCGGCATCGAGCGAAAAAGAAATACGATCTTGCTTAGTCTCGCACTCCACGTTGACGGAGGCCGGGTTACGCCCCTTGGCCAAGGCGGAAAAGGAAACAACCAAACACAAGCCCCAAACAATGCTCTTCATGCCTCTCATGCTAGCCTAAAAAATTTACTTTTTACCCCCAGTTTTTTGACACTATGGGCGCAATTTTCCCCGGCTCCGATAGAATAGTTTGTTCGGAGGGATTTCATGAAATTAAACGCTTTTGGACTGGCCCTGTTCACCACCTGTTTCACCGGCGTGGCGGTCCGAGCTGAAGGTCCCCTCCACGGCAAAACCGAAATCAAAAATGAAGCTCCCGACCTTTCGAGCTGCTTCTATAAACTGAATGCCGATGATCTCGATAAAATTTACAAAGCTCGTGCCGAAATCCAATCGGCCATTCTCACGGGTAGGAGCGACGGCCTCACTCCTGCCCAGATTGACCAAGTTGTAACTCAGAAGGTGCAAAAGCTTAACCTCCAGAGCAAATACGGAAAGCAAGTTGTTACCCTGGCCATGGCAGATCGGGCGCAAGTCTTGGCAAAAAGCATCCACGACGTGGCCCAAGCCCAAGCCGAACTCTCTAAAGCAATCGCCGGAGTGGGAGACTTAAACGTCTTCATTCAGGAAGCGATTCGCAATCCAGATGTTTTCTTCAACAACCTCCAGGCATCCATGGGAGACAAGAACAAAAATACTAAGTACTTCCCCGCTCACCAACGCGTGGTCAATGCTGCGGACCGGTACGCCCGCGTGGTAAATCGCCTGAAAGCCAATGCGCGGGAGCAATTTGGAGCCAATGCGCAAGAGCTTCACGATCTCCAAACGCTCATCGACCGGTTCCGTAACGAAGCGCTCCAGCAAATGAAGAGTTCAAAAAATGGCGTGTTGCAGCAGGAATTAGCCTACGAAGGCGCCTTGGCGGCTTTTCTTATTCTAAAAGTACCGCCCCAGGCCCTCGTGCTTCCCGGCTCCATTGCTGCCGGAGCTACTTTGCTCTCGGCCACCGCGCAAAGCTGGAACGGCGACACGAATATGCAGAGGGTTAAATTCGAAGATTACCTTTGCCACCTTGCCGAAGAGACCGTAACCCAGGGCCCTCTTAACATCGCAATGGCTTTGACCGGCGGTGCGCTATCTTCCGTTAAAACTACAGGAGCCATCGCCAAAGCCCTCAATTACGTTAAAGCGGCTCCCGGCGTGGGCGGACAAGCTCTACGCGGAGGCGTTGTCACGGCCGCCACTGCGGGAACTGCAGCAGGTCTTAAGTTTACCTATGACGCCGTCGCAGACGGTTGGGACGATCTAACTCAGGCCGAGCATTTGGCCACCGAAAGCAAAAACACCAAAGATTACTCCAGCCGGAATCTCCAACTGCTGGAGGCCCTCGAACGCCGCTCAATGGGCCTCGCTAAAATGATCAATGCCGTTGCACCTGGCGCTATTGCCCTGGGATCGGGCGCAAGTGTGAATGCCAATCTCAGCCGCATGGCTCCACGCAGTGCCGCCAATACCACCGCAAAGGGTTTTCACTCGGTGCCAGAAATTGCCCAGGACCCCTACGTCCGAAAAATCATGGAAGAGGTTTCGGCAATCCGTAAAACTGGTGTGAGCTACCAGGAAGCTGCGGAAAAAGTTATCACCCAATCGAGCGACGAGGGATTGAAAGCCACGGTGCCAGAATTCATGAAAACTCAGGAACTCATCGAGGAACTCGGCAAAACCTCATCGGCGTTGGCCCAAGGCCTGAACGAAACTACGGAAGCAGCCTTCCTTGCTAATGCCGCCAAGGTCACGCAGATGATGAACGAAAATACACCCAGTTTAGCGCGCCAGCTCGGTATTGCAACACGCAAGCCCGTACTAAAAAATCCCAACGACGGCTTGTCAGGAAATCTGGTGAATCAAATTTACCAGCAACAATTAACCGAGTCGTCACGCGGCAAGTTCGCTAAATGGGCGCAAGATCATCAAGGATTTAAGCGCTAGCCTACGTCAGCGCGCCAGCCAGTGGTGCAGGAGTCCATAGAGCCACACGGTCATTTGTACGGCCGTGTAAGTCGCAAGGGCAAAGACCGCCCAGATACTTCCGAAAGCAAAGGCAAGCCAAATTCGTGATTCCTTCTTGGTAGCGACCGGATTGTCCATGTACTTCATCAGGACGTGCGCGTTCATGCGGTTCGACTTCCAAAGAATATCGAAAACGGTACCCACGAGTGGCAGCAAGCTCACCACGTATTCGAATCCAATGTTGAACAGCATGCGCAGCACTACCGATGGTGGAGCACCCACGAGTGCAGCTTCGCGAAAAATCAAACACGAAAGAATGGTCGACACCAAGGGACCCACGCCGGGAATAAGGGCCAAAATGGCATCCCAACCAAAACGGTAGCGCAATCCCGGAACGATGTAACAATCATCGAGCACCCAGGCCAAACGTTCTACGCGCATCCGAATTGCGGCGCGGTCGTGACTAACACCGTGAAAAACAGCTTCCATGTTCCTTAGTCTTTCACGATTTGTACAAAAGGCAAAGCTCCCAGTAATCTGGGGGCCAGCATGACACTGCAAACTCGAGGGCCCTGGTTCACCGACGCGCACGGAAGACGCATTTTGCTCCGTGGAATTAACGTGGCGGGCAGCTCCAAAATTCCTTTCGGTGCCGACATTTTTGAGCCGGCGTGGAAAAGCGCACGCCGTGCCTTCACTTTCACCGGACGCCCTTTTCCGCTCACTGAAGCCGACGCGCACTACGCTCGTTTGCGCGAATGGGGATTTAACTGCATCCGCTTTCTCGTCACCTGGGAAGCGATTGAACCGCGCGAGCCCGGGGTCTACGACGAAGCCTACTTAGAATACTTACGCGCCGTTGTGCAAAAGGCAGGTGAGTACGGATTTTACGTGTTCATCGATCCGCACCAAGACGCATGGAGCCGCTTCTCCGGCGGAGATGGTGCGCCAGCCTGGACTTTAGATTTAGCCGGTTTTCGCTTGGACACGCTCGATGCTTCCGAAGCCGCCATAAACTTTGCCGAACGCTATCCGCACTACGAAACCATGGTGTGGCCCAACAACTGGGGCCGCCTGGCTTCGTGCACAATGTTCACCCTTTTCTTTGCCGGCGCGCGACTCGCGCCCGACTTGAAGGTGGGTTCGGAATCTATCCAAAGCGTGCTGCAGAATCACTTCATCGAAGCCATGTTCCAAGTGGCCCTGCGTATGCGCGATTTGCCGCACGTGATTGGCTACGACAGTTTAAACGAACCTAGTCCCGGTTACATTGGGCTAGCGAGTTTGAGCACGCCACTGCCCGTTTATAATTCAGCACCGCAGCTCACGGGTTTACAGAGCCTCAGCATTCCCGCCGGGTTTCCTACGACGGTGCCCTTCATGCGGCGCACGCATTTGGAGCAAAGGGTCGATGGTTCTTTGCTGCTCAATCCTGAGAGCGTCAGTGCTTGGAAGTCGCCCGCACACGATATCTGGCGTTACCACGGCGTGTGGGATGTTGATGCACGCGGACAACCCCACATCCTCCAAGACAATTACTTTGCGACGGTGAAATTTTTTCGCGATGGTCTAGAACCTTTCGCCCGCAAATACGCCGAATCGCTGCGCCATGCGCACCCGAGCGCGATTCTTTTCATTGAGGGCGAACCGGGCGGGGCGGATCACCTCAGCTGGAATTCCGACATTCCCGTCGTCAACGCCAGTCATTGGTACGATTTGCTCACGCTCATCACCAAACGTTACGATCCAGCCGCAGCCCTTGTATGGGGATCTACGGACACCGTACGTGGTGAGGAAGCCGTGCGCGAGTCATTCCGCGCGCAAATCGCCGCCCACGTAAATGATTCACGCCGCTACCTGAACAATGCCCCCACCCTCATTGGCGAATTCGGTTTGCCCATGGACATGAATGGACGCGAAGCTTTTGGTTCGGGCGACTTTAGCGCCGCCACCGCGGCCTATGCCGCCTACTACGACGCCCTCGATGCCAACTTGGCACACTCCGCCCTTTGGAACTACACGCCCGACAACACCAATGCCCGCGGCGACTTGTGGAACCAAGAGGATCTCTCCATCTACAGCGCCGACCAGGGCGGAGCCCGGGCGTTGCTGGGTTTTTGCCGGCCCACCGTGCGCGCCTGCGCCGGCACGCCGCTCGCCCAAAGCTTTGATCCGCACAGCGGCCGCTTTGAATTTCAGGCCGACCTCGAATCTGGCACGAGCGAGTTTTTCATTCCTCGGGTGCAGTATCCGAACGGAGTGCGCTTTGAGGTGACTTCGGGCCAAGTGAACTACGATGCCTCCTCGCAAATTGCGGAGTGGTCGGGGGCCGCGCCCGGAAATCAAAAGCTCCACGCCTTGCGCCGCTAAGCCATCGGTGCGAAAAAGGTAGGATGCGTTTTTGCCTACTCGCTCTACCTCTCGTGGCTTCGGTTGCGAAGGCTGCGCCCTTATCCGCCGAGGTCATGCATTGGTGGACTTCCGGTAGCGAATCCAAAGCCCTCAAGGTGCTGAAGGATCGCTTCGAGCAAGCTGGCGGCAAATGGATCGACTCGCCCGTAGCGGGCGGCGGCGGCGATGCCGCGCGCTCGGTGCTCAAATCGCGCTTCGTTGCGGGCCATCCACCCAGCGCCGCCCAAGTGCAAATGGGTCCGCAAATGATGAGCTGGGCCGAAGAAGATGTGCTCGTGGATCTCAGCGACCTCGCTACGCGCGATAAGTGGGACACTCTGCTGCCCAAGCCCATTGCGGACAGCGTGAAGTACCACGGCCATTACGTGGGCGCGCCCATCAACGTTCACCGCATCAACTGGATGTGGATCAACCCGCGGGTGCTCGCCAAAGTAAATGCCCAGCCTCCCAAGACTTGGGATGAATTCAACTCGCTCGCCGAAAAACTCCAACGCGCAGGCATTATTCCCTTCGCGCATGGCGGCCAACCTTGGCAGGACGTTTTGCTCTTTGAGGACGTGGCCTTTGGCCTGGGCGGCCCGGATTTTTACCGCCGCGCTTTTATTGATCTCGATCCCGCCACCCTCGGCGGCCCCACCATGATCAAAGTCTTCGATCAAATGCGCCGACTCAAAGGTTTTGTCGACAAATCCAGCCCCGGCCGCGATTGGAACTTGGCCACCGGCATGGTGATTCGCGGCGAAGCCGCGCTGCAGCTGATGGGCGATTGGGTGAAAGGCGAATTCGCAATCGCCGGACAAAAACCCGGAGTGGATTACATTTGTCTGCCGAGCCCGGGCACGCGCGGAACCTTTTCGCTCAACAACGATTCCATCATGATGCTCCAGGGCCACGGTGCCGAGCGCCTGCGCGCGCAAAAGTTACTGGCCTCGCTCGTGCTCGACGAAAAATTCCAGGAGGAGTTCAACATCATCAAGGGCTCCATTCCCACGCGCATAGGCGTGAGCAGTGCGCGCTTTGATCCGTGCGCCCAAGCCTCCATGCGCGACTTCGCCGAGGCCAACGCCAAAAACACCGCCGTAGTGAGCTTTTCGGGCGGCGTGGCTGCGTCACCCGCGGTGTCTGGCGCCATGTTCGATGTGATCACGAACCACTTCAATTCCAATTTAAGTTCCAGCGAGGCCGCAAAGCGTTTGGCGGCAGCAGCGGCGGCCAACAAATGAAATCGGCCAAGGCACCCTACCTCGTCCTAGCGCCAAGCTTTGCCGTGGTGCTGGTCTTCGTTTACGGGTTTGTGGCGTGGACCGGATTAATGTCGTTCACCCGCTCGACCATGATTCCGCGCTACCACTTTGTGGGCTTCGAGCAGTACGTCAAACTCTGGGCCAACGAGCGCTGGCTCACGGCGCTCACTAACTTGGGAATTTTTGCGACGCTCTTTATCGTGATCAGCTTGGCTCTGGGCATTTTGCTGGCCATTCTTTTAGACCAAAAAATTCGGGCCGAGGGCCTGTTCCGCACGCTGTACCTTTATCCCCTTGCGCTCTCGCTCATCGTGACGGGTACGGCCTGGAAATGGATTCTCAATCCGGGCATCGGTCTGGAGCGCCTGGTGCACGAACTGGGATTCACTCACTTTAGTTTTGATTGGCTCGTGAATCCGGACAAGGCCATTTACACGCTCGTCATTGCGGCCGTGTGGCAATGCGCCGGTTTTGTAATGGCCCTCTTCTTGGCGGGGTTGCGGGCCGTTGACCCGAACTTGATTCAGGCCGCGCGCATCGACGGCGCCGGCCCCTGGCGCATTTACCTGCGCATTATTTTGCCCGCGCTGCGCCCCGTGTTTTTTAGCGCTATCGTTTGCCTGGGTCATATGGCCATTAAAACTTTCGATCTCGTGCTGGCCCTTACGGGCGGCGGCCCCGGCTTTGCTACCGACTTGCCCTCGACCTTCATGTACACGCACGCCTTTCTGCGCGGACAAATTGGCTTTGCCTCGGCCAGCGCCACGCTCATGCTCCTTACGGTGCTCGTGCTCGTGGTGCCCTACGTTTACTCCGAACTCAAAGGGGCACGGCAAAAATGAAACGCGGATTCATTTATTTCGCTCTCTCGGTGCTGGCCCTGTACTTTGCCGCGCCGCTGGCACTCATGCTCGTGACCTCGCTGCGCGATGAGCAAGAAATTCGGAGTGGCCTGCTGCTCTCACTACCAAAAAGTTTTTCGCTCATCGCCTGGCGCGAAGCCTGGAGCACGGCGTGCATTGGGTTGTCCTGCGAAGGACTGCAACCCTACTTTTGGAACTCGGTGCGCATGGTGGTGCCCGCCGTGATTATTTCGACCACCCTGGGTGCGCTCAATGGCTACGTGCTCTCGCACTGGCGCTTTCGCGGGAGCGAAACCTTCTTTGGATTGCTCTTGCTCGGTTCCTTTATTCCCTTCCAAGTGATTATTCTGCCCATGGCGCGCGTGCTGGGCCAATTGGAACTGGCCAACAGCAACGCCGGCCTAGTGATGGTGCACAGCATTTACGGTTTGGCCTTTACCACGCTTTTCTTTCGCAACTTTTACGTGAGCATTCCGAGCGAGCTCATCAAGGCCGCGCGCATTGATGGCGCCGGATTTTTTACCATCTTCCGCCGGATTATTTTGCCGCTCTCGCCGCCCATTATTGTGGTGACGGTGATTTGGCAATTCACGGGCATTTGGAACGACTTTTTGTTTGGCGCCGTGTTTAGCTCGGGCGGCGCGCAGCCCATCACCGTGGCCCTCAACAACCTAGTGAACACTTCCACCGGCGAAAAGCATTACAACGTGGACATGGCGGCCACGCTCATTACCGCCGCGCCCACCCTCATGATTTACATTCTGGCCGGCAAATACTTTGTGCGCGGGCTCACCGCGGGATCCGTGAAAGGCTAACGATGGCATCGCTCGAAATTAAAAACATTCAAAAGGACTTCGGTGCGCAGAGAATTTTGAAGGGCATTAACCTAGACTGCCGCGATGGCGAGTTCTTGGTGCTGGTGGGCCCTTCGGGCTGCGGTAAATCCACACTGCTCAACATTGTGGCGGGCCTAGAGGAGCAAACGAGCGGCGACGTGCGCATCGGCGGCCAGAATGTGAACCAGGTGAGTCCCAAGGACCGCAACATTGCCATGGTGTTTCAGTCCTACGCTCTGTACCCCACCATGACCGTGCGCGAGAACATCGAGTTTGGCATGGAAATGCGCAAAGTGCCCAAGGAAGAACGCACGCAGCGCACGAACGAAGTAGCGCGCATGCTGCAAATGGAGCACTTGCTAGACCGCAAACCCGCCCGGCTCTCGGGCGGCCAGCGCCAGCGCGTAGCCATGGGGCGCGCCCTGGTGCGCAAGCCCGAGGTGTTTTTGTTCGACGAACCCCTCTCGAACCTCGATGCCCAGCTACGCGTGGAGATGCGCACCGAAATCAAAAAGCTCCACCAGTCGCACAAAATCACCACCGTGTACGTTACGCACGACCAGGTGGAGGCCATGACCCTCGCCAGCCGAATTGCGATTCTGCGCGATGGGCGCCTGGAGCAATTCGCCGATCCGCAAACTCTGTACGACTCCCCCGCCAACATGTTTGTGGCGGGTTTTATTGGTTCGCCCGCCATGAATTTTATTCCGGCCACGGTGGTGCAAGCCGGCGACAAGTACGCACTCGAAATGACCAACGGAACGCAGGCCAAGCTGCAATTGCCGCTGCTCAACCCCTCGCCCGCCATTCAAGCCAAAGTGGGCAGCGAAGTGATTTGCGGCCTGCGCCCGGAGAACATCACGGCCGTTTCCGCCTCCAGCCACATGACCGATCAGTACACCGCCTTCACGGCGCACACCGAAGTGGTAGAGCCCACCGGCCCCGACACTATGGTGTTCTTCAAGTTAGGCGGCAAAGAAGTTTCGGCGCGCGTTAAACCGGCCGATGCCCGCGCCGCCGGCGAGGCTATTCAGCTGCGTGTCCTGCACGGCAAAACGCTGGTCTTTGATCCGGCTACTCAAGTGCGATTGTAGAGAGCATGGACTCCACCACCGTGCGCAGCACGCGCGAGCCCTCTTGGGGATAGGTGGGGTCAGTCGCAATATCGTAAGCGGGCACGTGCACGAAGCCCGCTAGCACCTGCTTGTAATTCACATCGGTGTTTACGATGTTCATGAGGTGAAAGAAAATATGGTTGCACAGGTACGAGCCCGCGCTCTGGCTACGGCGCGACGGCAATTTTTGCGCCTTCAAACGCGCGTCGATGTTCTTGGTGGGTAAGCGCGTTGCGTAGTACTCGGGAGCACCCTTAACGATGATCTCGCCCATGCGCGCGTTGCCCGCGTTGTCGGCGTAGGGAGAGTCGTCGCGATTGCGCGCGCGCTCCTCCAGCAGGTACGAGGCCTCGCCGGCCTCGCCCGTGCTCACCACGATGTCGGGGTGGTAGTCGTCCATGGCCTGGAGCAAACGCTGGGGCGCAACGTCGTACACCACGGGCACCACCACCACGCGCACATCGGCCGCGCGCGAGGGATTGGCGTTCCACTCGGCCGCAAAGGCTTCGGTAATCACTTGGCTAGAATTTTCGCGGCGCCCACCGAAAGGTTCAAAGGCACTCAGCAAAATACGCTTGTTGGGAGTTCCCGCCAGCGCAGCGGACGACAATAAAAACAAAGCGAAGGTCAGACGCATGTGTAAAAACTCCCCCTAATTGCTTAGGGGGAGAGTCTGACACGGACGGTGGTGCGAAGTCTACTGCTTCTGAGGCGTAGCCGCAGCCGGTACCCGCTCGGCCGAAGCCGTGGGAGCCGGAGTGGCATCTTTGCGCTGCTGAGCGGCCAATTTAAGCGTGGTCCAGTACTCGGCCATCACTTTATAGCGTTCCTGGCGGCGGGGCGCATCGCGCGGAATTTCGAAGAGCGAAAGCTCCCGAGTTTTTTCGTTGCCGGCTTCGTCCACAAAGAGGCCAAAGTAATTCATGCCTTCGCCCACAATGTTTTTCGGCGTATCGCTCGCCGAGGCTCCAAACGAAGCGCCCGAACCAAAACTCGATCCGCCCGAATAACTCGCCCCCGGTAAGGGTTTCGCGGGTGCGTACTCGGAAGCCTTGCCAATCGTGGAAGCTCCGAGCCCCGAACCCTCCGGCAGAGCCTCGCCCGCAAGTGACTTCTTACTACCGGAGTTCAAAGCGTTCGCAGCATTCGCAATGGCCTGCGCAACTTCGCCGTGCGGAACATCGCCCGCCGCAACGTTCATGCCGGGGCTACCGTCCGAAGTCACCGTATCCGTGTTCCCCGAGAAGGGAGCCACGAGGTTAGAGGGCGTGGACGAAGTCGGCAGACCCGTGGAAGGATTGTAAGCCTGCGCCTGCGTGTTATCGGGCTTAGGCTCGTTGTTACTTTGCTTAGGCTCGTCTTTCTTTTTATTGTCGCCACCACCGTCAGGTTTTTTCATTGCCGACATCGCCTGTTGTGCAGCTTGCAAAGCATCGCCAGCACCTAGCCCCGCTCCAGCAGCTTGCTCCGAAGCAGCGCCCGTCACCTTACCTAGACCTGCTCCACACTTCGCTGCAGCTTCATCAATCACGGCTTCCTGTTTGGTGAAGCGCGCAATACACGCCTCACGTGCCTCCATATTTTTGGATCCGCGCGGATCCAAGGGGCTTCCCTTCCTCTCCGGACAGGGATCGACTGCTGGGGGAGGAGGAGGATCATCGGGGCAAGCAGGCGCGTCGTATTTTTTGATAAAAACCGTTTCACAGACACCGGCAATATCTTTAGCTAAAGCCGCTTTTGCTTTCGCTGCAGCCGCAGCGAGTTGGGTTTTCATAGCCGTAGCCGCTTTTCCTGCCTGCTCAGTGGCCTGCTTGGCGGCAGACATACCCGTATTTGCAGCAGTAGATGCTGCTTGATCTTCACCAAACTTAACGTTCCCACTGATAGCCTGGTTAGCCGCCCCCTGGGCTGCGGCAGCACCTTCGCCAGCTGCCTGCGCAGCCCCCGAAGCCGATTTAATGGTCTCGATTTGTGCCAAAATTGCATCATAGGACATAGCTGCGGCAGGCAAGGCAGTAGAAGGCGGAGGAGTGGAGTTTAATGCCATAACTTTCGGTGAAACCGGAGTACATTGCCCCGCCAGGGACTCGATCGACTCCGGCAACTGCGCAAAAACATTCGGAGCGAACAGCGCCAAGCACAGCGCCGCAGCGCCGCTCCACACTTTCACTCGGAGTTTTGAAATCGTTCCCATACGTCCCTCACGTTCCGCTTACATGCAAATTTACTTGGTCAGGAGCGCAGCCGATTTGGTTTTTTCTTTGTCCACTTCGGCGGCGGCGTTTTTAATGCCTTCGTTGTTCTTGGCACGCTCGGCAGCGCCCTTTGCTAGGGTCATGCTCGTGCGTGCAAGAATTTCGTAGCGTTTTGCATCGGGACCCTTCATGCGACGGTCCACGAGTTCAAACATGGTGAGCGGCACCAGGGCGAGTTCGCCGTTGGGTTTTTGAATTTCGCGCACACGCACCAGCGGGTTCACCACGTAAACTGCGCCTTTGCGTTTGCCCGAGTTCGGATCGGCCGTGCCGATGGCTGTACCCGGCAACGAAGGAGCGTAGTCTGAGGTCAGCCAACCTTGCGGGCCCACAGCGCCCGAGCCGTTGCCCGTAGCTTCGGCGGTGCCGCCTACGGCCTCATAATCGAGACCATGTTTTTTAGATTTGCCACCGGCAACCGTGCTGCTGCCCGAGGAAGAATCGCCAAAGCTAGCATCGCCCGCCAAAGCTCGAGCTGCATTGTTAGCACTCGTTGCGGATACCGATCCACTGCCACCCGTCGGGAAATAGCTACCACCATCGAAAGAACTGTCCGAAGATGGTGCAGAATCTTCCGTAAAAATGCCCCGCTTGTTGTCGTCACCCGTGTTCGACACGTTCATCGTGGGCGCCAGGTTAATGGCCGGCGTAGCATTGGCCGCAATGGTTAAGTTAGAACCGATTTTACCTTCAGCATCTTGCGCATCTTGCTCGCACTTCGACTTGAGTTTTTGCGCACCGGCTAAACATTTAGTGTCCGCCTCGGCGAGTTGCTTTTGCAAATCTTGGCACTTCTTTTTGCAACCTTCGTCTTTTTTACAGTCTTGAATATCGGCTTCACCCACTTTTTGGATAGGATTCTTAATGCCGTTCATCGTGTCACTCAGCAAACCCGCAGTGAGTGCACAATTTTTGTATCGACTGGCGGCCATACCCCAATTTGCGCCAGCCTTATTGGAAGCTTCATTCTGGAGGTTGGCGTCGCTCGTACCCGTCGCGGCCGCGGCCGTACTCACACTGTCGGTAAAACCTTGGGCATTTTTGGTGTATTTATCGCCCAGTTTCATGAGCAGCTTAATCACGCGCTCCGTGCCCGGCGCACCGCCATAAAAGGGGCCGTGCGTACCGATCAGAGTTAAGCGCCAGCACTGACCGCCGCCACCGCCGCCACTTCCTCCGCCCTGTTGTTGCTGACCATCGGTGGCCTTTTCGACATCGCTCGAGGAGGTACTGGAGGTGGTCACGTTAGAGGGGGTCAGATTAGGATCGTTACTATCTAGTTCCTGCTGCAGAATATCTTCCCAGGGACTTTTTACATCCGCGATTACTTTTTTACACGACTGCTCATTGAGCAGTTGGTCGTGCTCTTCGTTGTTCGTATCGCTGGAATTGGAGCTAAGCGAATTTGAGCTGCTCGTACTGGTAGGGGTCGTGCCCATCACGCCGCTATTGGTACCCGAGCTCAGATCGGCCCAGCTCGAAGTGGCCGAAAGGACAAGGGCCACACCCAAGTAGCGATTTGTATTAAGCATAAAGGTCTTCATAGAATTCCCCTCAGCTTTCATGATACCTGACGCGTAAGGTCGCTGAGTTAAATTACGGTTAAGACCGGCAAGTAGGGTTGGGTGTATTCGGCGTCTTAGCTAGCGGACTCAAGCTGTAGAATTCTAAACTTGGTGCCCGTTCCGCCCGGCGCGGAGAAGCCCGTAAGGCTTCCGCCGGCACCCAACACGCGGTGACATGGGACCATTAGGGGCAACGGATTTTTCGCCATGGCTTGGCCCACGGCGCGGAAGGCCTTGGGCGATCCAGCTTTGGCAGCGAGTTCGGAATAAGTCAGAGTTTGGCCCGGACGCGTGCGGCGCAGCGCCTCGTACACTTTGCGGTGAAAGGGCGAAACACGGCTCAAATCGATGGGCAGCGAAGCCAAATCGGAATTCTGTCCGGAGAGTTGCTCGGTCAAAACCTTAAGCGCCTTGCGCACAAAACTCGGCGCAGCCTGCAGATCTTCCGCTGCGGCCTGAAAACCGCGGCTGCGCAAACGTTGCTTCATGGTTTTCTCGGTAAGGGCCACAGATTTTTCCGGCAGCTGCAGGGCCAAGAATCCCTCGTCGCCCCAAGCCACGGCACAGATGCCAAGTACGTTTTCGAACAGAGTGTAAGTTGCTTTCATGCGATCCATTTCTTATCGGTGTGGCGCTGGGAATGATAAATTCCTTCGCGACCCGAGAGTATGTGGCTCACCGTGCAAACCACGGCGGCCCAAATGCCAATGCGCGAACCAAAACATTCCACAGCGAGCACCGTGCAGGCAAGCGGAGTGTTCGCCGCTCCCGCAAAAACTCCCACAAATCCCAGCGCCGCCGTAAAGGCCAGCGGCAATCCCAGCGGCGACGAAAGTGCATTGCCCAGAGTGGAACCCATGTAAAAAAGCGGAGTTACTTCGCCCCCCTTAAAGCCCGAGCCCAAACTCCACGCCGTAGCCAGCCATTTACCCACAAAGTCCCAGGGCAATACGGGCAGATGAAAAGATTGCTCGATGACCTCGGAACCCAATCCCAAATAGCGCTCCACCGACCAAATCGTAGCGACAATCGCAATCACCAAACCGCCCACCGCCGGACGGGCCGGCGCATAGAGAATAACCCGCGCAAAAAAACCGTGAATCAAATGTGTGAGCTTCACAAAGCCGCGGGCCAGCAGCGCAAAGGCCACGGCCGCCAGCAACACGGACAGCGCCGCGTGCAAAGAAAACACGGGCACCTGCTCCACATGCTCGCGCGCTTCCACAAAGCGAAAGAACATCGGCACACGCCACGCCACCAGCGCCGCCACGAGGGCCACTCCGAGCGCATCAAAACTCAAACTTCCCACGGCGAGTACTTCCACACCAAAGATCGTCCCGGCCAGAGGCGTAGCAAAGACGGCTGCAAAGCCCGCCGACAAACCAGCAATCAACAGCAAACGACGTTCCGTGCGATCGGACTTAAAGAGCTTGGTAAAAATTTCCGAGAGCGCGCCGCTCATTTGCACGGCCGTGCCCTCACGGCCCACCGAGGCGCCCACTAGGTGCGAAAGCCAGGTGGCCACCAATATCAGCGGTGCCATGCGTACCGGAAGACTCAGGCGTGGCTCGTGAATTTCTTCGAGCAGCAGGTCGTTCCCTTTCTCGGCCCCCTTGCCAAACTTCCAGTACACGTAGGCCACCGCAAAGCCCACGGCCGGTGCCGCCCATACAAGTTGGGGATGTTCGCCGTGCAGCGCCGTCACCAGGTGCAAGCCCTCGATGAACAACGAAACAGCCAAGCCACCTACGAGCCCTACACCGGCGGCCAGCGCCCAGCGACGCAAGTGAGTCAGCGCGGTCGTCATAAATGCGCATCCTTCTTATTCAGTAGAGGTACAAGTACGGGCATTACGTTGCGCACGACAACCGCGTAGCCCTTGGCATTCGGATGCATTTGATCTTCCAAATTCAGATCCTCGTGGGCCGCCACGTTCTCCAGCAAAAAGGGCACGAAGGGCAACTTAGCTTCGCGCGCCAGGCGCGGATAAATTCCCTCGAACTGCTGTCGGTATTGCGCATCGAAATTAATGGGCAAACGCATGCCCACAAGCACCACCGCAACGTGGGCGCGCTGAAAACGCTGCACCAGCTCGCGCAGATTTTTTTCGAACGCCTTCACCGGAGCTAAACGAAGTCCGTCGTTGGCACCAATCGCCAGCAGAACAAAATCGTAGTGCCGCTGCTTCAAACTCCACTCTACGCGCGCGAGGGCCTGCGCACTCGTGTCGCCGCTAACACCCGCGTTGGTAATGGCCACGTCGTAACCCGACTGTTTTAACTTCGCTTCCAACTGGGCCGGATAGGATTCGGCCGGGGCCAAGCGATAACCCGCCGTTAAACTGTCACCGAAGGCGAGAATTTGCGTGGGCAACGAGGGACTTTTGGCAAAGCCCCCAAGTGGGACTAGAACTAAGAAGGTGATCGAAGTTAGCCATCTCCACAAAAACTTTGGTTCGCTGGCGGTGCTCAAAGACATCTCCTTTCGCATTCCCACGGGGTCCTGGGCCGCACTCACGGGGCCTTCGGGCAGCGGCAAAACAACGCTCCTGGGTTTGCTCGCCGGACTCGATGCGCCCAGCTCGGGCTCAATTCAACTCGAAAACACGAATCTGTCGAGCCTGAGCGAGGACAGCCGCGCCGAATTTCGCGCGCGCCACATGGGTTTCGTGTTTCAGTCCTTTCGCCTGATCCCGCATCTGACGGCACTGGAAAACGTGCGCATTCCCCTGGAGCTCGTCCACGCCACAAACATCAACGAACGCGCCCAGGCCCTGCTCAGCCGCGTAGGGCTCGCTGACCGCCTGCACCACCGTCCCGCGGAACTTTCGGGGGGCGAGCAACAACGCGTGGCTGTAGCCCGCGCCTTCGTTACCAAACCGCGCTTTCTGCTGGCCGACGAACCCACCGGTAACCTCGATTCCAAGAATGGCGCGCGCATTCTGGAACTCATCCACGAACTTCAAAACGAAAACGGCTCCACTGTGCTCGTGGTCACGCACGATCCGGCCATCGCCGCGCAGGCCAAAGTTCAGCTCCGTCTTAAAGACGGCGAGCTCGAAGGCTAGCCATGCGCTCACGCGATTGGGTTCCGGCACTCTCGCTCGCGCTGAGCCTTGCGGCGCTCGTAGCCCTAGAAGGATTTTCCCAGCGCATTGCACACACTTTGGAACGCGATAGCCGTAATTTTTTGGCCGCCGATTATCGCGTGCAGGGCTGGCGTCCCCTCACGGACGAAGTGTGGAAAGGCGTAGCCACCGAGCGCGCCCGCGGCGACACCGCCGTGCGCACGGATTTCATTGCCACCGCCGAGCTGGGCAATGGCGATCCCGTTACCGCCAACGTGTCCGCCATTGCGGGCCCCTATCCTTTCTACGGTGCCTGGCGCACGGAACCGCAGCTTTCGGTCGAGGACTTGCGCACCACTCCGCGGCTGCTGGCCGATTCGAGTCTCGAATCGCGCGGCGCCAAGGTGGGCGATGCCATTCGCATCGGCGCCATCACCTTCACCCTTGCCGGATTTTTGCGCGAAGAACCGCAAACCGTGGCGTCCGCATTCGCCACCGGGCCCCGGCTGATCATCCACGAAAGCTGGGCGCAAAAAACCGCACTGCTCGGACCGGGTTCGCGCGCCTTTCGACAACTCCTGGTACGGAGCTCGCTGCCCGAGGCGCAATTTCGGGCGCAGTTCCGCGCGGCCGTGCCCGACCCGCACTGGCGACTCATCACACCCGACAAAGCCAACCGACAGGCCTCCGGAATTTTGCAGCGGATCCGCGGATTTCTTTCGTTCGTGCTGCTGAGCGGATTGTTCCTGGGCGGTGTGGGCGTGTTTATGACTTTTCGCTCGCGTTTTTTGGCGCGCTTGCCCGAGTACCTCACCCTGCGCTGCTTGGGCATGAAGTCGGGCGAGCTACTGCGGCAAACTCTGCGCGAAGCCCTCGGCCTGGCCGCCTCGGCGTGGATTCCCGGAGTGGCGCTAGGTTTTGGGTTGGAACACCTCGTCGCTCAGTACGCACACACGGTGCTCGACATTCAACTCGCCAACGCCAGCTTTACGGAACCGGCGCTGCTCGCGCTCATCGTGGCCGTGCTGTTGGTGGGTTTGGCGGTGATGCTTCCGCTGCGCGAAATTTTGCGCGTGCCCGTGCAGCAGGCCTTCCGCGAGAACGCCGCGCAGGCCTCGGGACTCACGCGGCACGACGCCGGCTTTGCCGCCCTCACGGCCCTTACGATTACACTGCTCGTTGCGCGCTCGTTTAAACTCGCCGCAATTTTTTTGGGAAGTCTAAGCATCGCCACTTTGATCATGGGACTCCTGGGCCTAGCGCTGCTTAAGTTAGCCGAAAGCAACGTGGTCGAACGCCCCTTCACCCTCCGTCACGCCACCCTTAGCTTTGCGCGCATGCGCGGAAGCTCGCTGCTCCTCATTGTCACCACCGGACTGGGCCTCTTCTTGCTCTGCTCCGTGCTCTTCGTAGGCCACGCCCTGCGCAAGCAAATTGATTTTTCTAATCGCCTCGGCGTGCCCAATATTTTTCTGCTGGGCCTCACCGAAAGCGATTTGCCCGCGGCGCGCGAAATGCTCCCGCGCGTAAACTTCGTGCCCGTCATGCAATCGCGCCTGGCCGCCATCAAGGGCGAACCCGTGCAAGCCACCTCCGACACCGGTGGGGGCGACGAAGAAAACGAATTCTACCGCACCCGCGAGTACGTCATCACCAAACGCACGGGCCTGGCCGAGGGCGAGCGCGTTTTGCAGGGCGCCACCGATGTTTTCGGCCCCGCCCGCGAAGGATTGGTGCGCGTTTCGCTGGAGCAGCGCTTTGCCGACGGGCTGAATCTGCACGTGGGCGACACGCTTCAACTAGAACTCGCCGGCGTGCAACTGCCGGCCGAGATTCGCAGCCTGCGCAAAGTGGATTGGTTTAATTTGCGCCCTAATTTTTATTTGGTCGTCAACGCGGACGACGTCAGCGGCGCCCCCTTCAATTACGTGGGCATCGATCGCGCACCGATCGACCAACTGCCCGCTCTGCAGCGAAGCATTTCGCGGCGCTTTCCGGGAGTCACTGCTCTCGATGGCGACTCCATTGCCAAGCGCCTGCTTAAACTTTTGGACCAGCTGTCCGTGAGTGTGTCTGCGCTGGGGAGCTTTGCCCTCGGCAGCTGCGCCTTCGTCTTTGTGGGCCTAGTGCTCTCGCGACGTCAGCAAAAGTTGGGCGAATTTTCGCTCTTCCGCTGTTTGGGCGTTAGCGTGCAGCGCCTGCACCAATTTTTGGCCATCGAATTTTTTGTGAGTGGCCTGGCCGCAGGCCTCATTGCCCTCGTCTGCGCGCTCGGCGCCACCGCGGCGCTTTGTCGCTTTGTGCTGGATGTTCCCCTCGAAATGCCGGCCACGCATTTATGGCTTGGCCCACTCGCAGCCCTTCCGCTGCTCACCTCGTTCGGCGGATGGATCATGATGCGCTCCACTCTGCAGGGCTCCGCCCTTTCCTTATTTCGCGCCGCCGATGAGGCTTAACTGGTTAATTTTACAGTGACATTGTCGCTTCGTCCGGCTCGCTAAATTTTTACGCTGCACCGCCCGATAAGCCTTACTAATGAAACACGTGTCCGTTTCGCGAATCATGGCTGCGCTCGGCGCAGGGACTTTAGCCTTGGTTTGCGGCTCCTGTGCGAGCCCCTTCGGCAAAACATCAGGCGACTGCACCACCAGCCAGGGCACTGTGAACACGTACCATATCTACGGCCAAAAATGGAAAAAGCTCACTCCGTACTCCGACGGCACGCGCTCCACTGCCCAGCTCAAGCTCGACTACGAACTCATGATCGTTGAAAGTGGCGCCACCTTGGGCACCACCTTTACGCCCATTTGCGCAGCGGACATCGTCAACGCGGGATTGTCCTCGGTGCTCTACCGCGGCCGCTACACGAACAACGTAGACACGAATAAACTCACCATTGAATACACCGAAGGCACCGACGCGGGGCAAAACCTGGACGCCACTTATTCCTTCTCCGGTAGCTGTGACACCACCCAAATGACGCTCACCTACAGCAGCGGGCTCGTGGAAACCTACGCGCTCTTCAGCACCTCGGTGAACTCGGGCGATTGCACCGACCCCAACTCCACCACCGTTTCGGGCCTGTCGAACTAATCTGATTTGAGTTAGACTCGGGTCCATGGCCAAAGTGGATCTCGAAAAAATTCGCACCCGCCTCGAGGGCTCCCTCCAGGACATCATCGTCAAAGCCAAGGAGGCCGAAGCGAGCCTCGCGGTGATCCAAAAGAAAATCGCCCAAATCGATAAGGAGTCCGCCAAATCGGAAATCCTTAAGGCTCGCACTAAAGTGCAGGGCGAAATCGGCCGCCTCACCCGCGACCTCGGCCTAGACCCCGAACACATGCGCACCGAAGTGCAAAAAGCGCGCGGCCGGGTCCAAGAAACGCTCAAAGGCCTCAAAACCCAAATCAAGTCGATCGCGGAAGCCGAGAGGGCAAAACGCAGTGGCCGACGTAGATCTGAGTGAAGTTGAGCGCTACCTAAAAATCTTCCAAGAGAATCCCGATTCGCGGGTCTTTGCGCCTTTGGCCGACATGTACCGCCGACTCGGCCGCCTCAAAGAGGCCGAAGACATTTGTCGCGAAGGCCTCATGCGCCACCCCTACTATGCCGGGGGCAAGGTAGCCCTCGCCCACATTCTGCTCGAAGCCGGTCGTTACGACGAAGCCCAGCGCGAGGCCGAATCCGTAGTCACCTATTATCCGGACAACCTTCTGGCCCGGAAAATTCTAATTCGCACCCTGGGCGCGCTGGGGCACCTGGACATCGCCAAACGCGAGTTCGAAGCCCTCAAACATCTGGCCCCCATGGTGGCCGGCGACCCCGAACTCGAACGCGCGCTCCAGGGCAAAGCCACGGCCCACACCCTGCCCGAGCGTCCTACTTCGGGGAAGGCCCTGGGCGGCGCCCCGGTCTTTAAGCCCATTCAGCTCCAAGAAAAGACCGACTGGGACCCCAGTCGTGGCGAACTCACGGTGGGTTCAGTGTCCGCCGCCCCCGGTCGGCAACCCCGTTTTCAACTGCCCCCAACCCCCGCCCCGCCCCCGCCCCCATCGCCGGGCGTCCTGCGTAGCCAAAAACTCTCGGGTTTGCTCCGCAAAAAGCTCATTCTCGAATCTCTGCTCCGTAAACTCGAAGCCTAAACTTCTGGCCTTTTAACTTCTGCTGCAGCCTGCTAAAACCTCCCGATCTATGATCGAAATTAACGACGTTAAAAAGAACTCCAAACTGCTCATCGACGGCGTCCCCTTTTCCGTCGTTGAGTTTGAACACGTAAAACCGGGCAAAGG
>JAFEAR010000079.1 GCA_018266335.1 Bdellovibrionales bacterium | reverse complement strand
TCTGACATTTTGAGTGTTTTTGGAGGTGCAAGGAGTCCTGGTTACTCCTTGCATCTTCTTGTGTTCACTGAACTTTAACTTGGTTGCGGGAGTAGGATTTGAACCTACGACCTTCGGGTTATGAGTGCGATTTGACCCGATTTTTAGCACTTTGATTTACATTAACTTTTTACTTCAAACCGAGGAAATTACAGTTTTTCGCGCTTCGGTCGAGTTCGGTTGAAATCGTGAGAGTTCGGGCAGCGGTGTGCGAAATGTGTGCGATTTTCGCGCACATGAGGGTCAGAACCCGAAGGTCGAGCGGCCCGAGCCCGACGGTCGGGCACGTTAAGGTTCGGAAAACCTTGACGTAGAAACAATACGGTTAAATAGTTTCCTGATAGGCCAGGCTCGTAAAGTTTTTATCTGGGGCGCTAGTCCTCGGAATTTTTGAGCACTGCGCGCAGAGGCATTCCGGAACTTGCGGGAATTGCTTAATAATTGTACTCCATAACGATAGCATTTGCTGCGTACACAAAAAGCTTTGAGTTCGGTCAGCGAAGTTGAGGGATGAGGGTGATGACACGCGGCGCCGTATTAATGTTCTTTTGTTTACTGAGCCTTTGGGCACACCCCCCTGTCGCGGTTGCCTCCGCGGATAAGGCATGCAAATTCGAGCCAAGTCTTTCCCGGCTTATCGAAGAGAAAGCTAGTCTTCAAAAGGCCACTCTAGAGGCTTTGCGATCACTTCGAGAAAAAGGAACAAGTGGGAATGTTCCGATCGCCGCGCTCTTTTCCATTCATATGAATCAGGAGTCGGCGGTCAAAGCGCGGGCCGCCGAGCTAGCTCAAGTTACGGCGAAGAAACTGGAACTCGCCACTCCCTTTCAGCAATGGCTTCTATGCGCCACTAGTGCAGAACGGGGAAGCATCCTAAGTCTTCTCGAAACCCAAGTTGCAATTGACCACGCTAAAGCTGAATTTTTATCGCTTCCAGAGGACGACCGCCTGGGACTGGTTGAAATTTACGAGCAAAACCTATCCAAATCTACAAGTCTCGCTCAACTCAGTGCGCAAGCTCAGGCGGTTGACAAGCGCCGAGAAGAAGCGCTTGTCAGATTTGAGACGGCCGAAGCCACCGCCTCCTCCGATGAAAGTCCGGAAACGAAGAAGATTGCAGGCGACCTCGCCGTAGCTCAGAAATATCTGGTCGATCTAGAAGAGAGCCAACTGAAGTTCATCGAGTATAAAGTCGCGCAGTCAAAGAAATATGGCGACATTTCTGATGAGCTTTCTCGCTTGGCGGCCAGTGGCCCAAATCAAGGGAGCGATCCTAAGCACACTCTATCCGGATATCGTAGAGCAGCGGAGATATGGCGCGATCTTGTTGACCACGTATTCGACCTATATGCATCGCATGATTTCCTTTCAGTCCCTCAGCCACCCAACATATCATTAGCGGTCGAAGCCGAAGCGGCACCCCAAGTCCAGGAACTCGCTCAGGCGATGAATTCCATCACGCAAAGTCTAGCCGCGGTCGAAAGGGACCGCGTTCGCTATGCTAGGGAGGAAAAAGAACTCATTTCCGAATTGTTGCTGAAAGCAGGTGCCGTTCGTTCGCGTCTGTTTAATCAGTGTCGGGCCAATCAATGCACCGATTTGTTTACGGTCAGCTCACCCGTGATTCGTGACGTTGTTCGGGAAATCAAAATTGTTCCATTTAAGGGCTTTGCGCTGGCAATTTCTAAAACTGTCGAGACCAAGCGCAAACTTGCGCTGGGATTTCGCGGTTGGATTGATCTGCTGAAGCAGGCCATATTCCTCGTCGCCCTGCTTCTACTTCCCTTCGTCTTTTTTCGCGGTTTGAGATGGATTGAACGGCAGGTTGACATTTTTCGACGAAATCTCATCAATCGCTCGATGCTGGATTATCGGCGGCGTACTTCTATCGCCCTGTGGATTGTGAGGTTAAATCCCTTCTTGCCATGGATTGGCATGGTCATTCTCTCGCATGTCGCTGAAAACATCTTGGCTAAGACCGATATTAGCGAGCTGACCGAAGCGGTCGTGTATGTACGCTTCTATCTATGGTACCGGATCGCGGTCCTTATTCTACGCTCGGCGTTCACCGCGATATTCTCCGAAACGCGTTCCGAGTCGTTTCAGGAGGTCGCTGAAAAAGTCCGCCGAAGTTCATTTCGTTTTGCTCGCGTAGTGCTCATTGAAGCCATTGTTGTTCACGCCACCGCCAATGCCGTGCGAGAAGCCTATGTTTACACCGCGGTAAGTTTTCTTATTAGATATCTGAATATATTTCTGATCTTCGTTTTTTGTTCGGAATGGAAACGGGAAATTCGGGATGCCGCTCGCGCCACTCCCTTCTCGCGACTGAAAACTCTCGCCGGTAAAGCTGAAGGGGGCATCGCCTCGGTGCTGCTGTCGCCGATTTTGTTGCTTGTTGTTCTTTTGTTTCATCTGTTCAAAATCCTTTGGGGCTTTCTATCGGCGCTTGATTTTGTAAAGTGGATAAACTCGGAATTTTTCAAGAAGCGACTTCAGAAGCTGGGCAGCGTCGAAAAATCTTCAACTCCGCTCCCTGCCGAGTACATTAAGTTTTTCGATTTTCGCTCCGGCTGGCCTTGTGGAGATTTTATCGAAACGCGACTTTCTTCGGAAGCTGAAATTCGTCGTAGCATCGACGAATGGAATTCGGGTCAATCGGAGGAAGATGCCATTATCTTGCACGGCAATCGTGGATTCGGGAAGAGCACCCTAGTGAAGCATATTACCGAACACTTGTCTGAAGTGGCTTTTCGCACCCTCGCGGTTCCGGCAAAAACCACGACCCGAGAAACCTTTTGGAGTTTTCTGGGGGACGGCGTCGGCACGAGTCTCAGGAGTAGTGCGGACTTTTTGAATTTTGACAAATCTCTTTCAAGAAAGATGGTGATCTTTTTAGACGATGCCCAAAATCTATTTTTGTCCAAGATCGGTTCGTTCGATGCCTATCGCGAGTTACAGAATATAGTAAATCTTCAGACGTCCAATGTTTTCTGGTGCATCGTTATGAACTCCCGCTCATGGAATTATTTGAAGGGCGTTTTTGGACGTGAGCACTTCTATGGAAGAGATTTGGAGGCCAGACCGTGGACCGACGTAGAAATTCAGTCGCTTATTCTGTCGCGACAAAAACGAAGCGGTTATGGAATGCGATTCGATGACAAAATCAAGGCGTACAGCGAAGGGGCCGAGCAGGGATTGGCTCTTGGTTCCCAAGCCGAAGTACAGTTTTTTAGGTTGCTCTGGGGGCAGTCTCGCGGAAATCCTCGCTCGGCTCTGGTCTACTGGTTAACAGCTCTCGATTATCATTCCTCCGAACGAACCATACTCGTCGGGGTGCCGCGTTTTCTCTCTTCAGGCTTGACGATTGGACTGAGCGACGACGCCCTTTTTATCCTCGCCGCGATCTCCAAGCATGAAAATCTGGACTTCATCGAACTTCGTATGGTGACGGGCATTTCGGAGTCGGTCATCAAAAGAGGTCTGAAGCGAATGGAAGACGCCGAATTGATATGGCGGGACGAAGCCCAGCGCTTTCGCGTAAGTCCTCGCGCACAGTATTTCGTAGACTTTTATCTATTGGGAAAAAATTTCCTCCATGAATGACGCCAATCTCGATCAAGTTGCCAGTATCGCCGGACTGTTTAGTTTCTCGAAGTTATTCTTCTTGCTCTTGGGAGTAACTCTACTCGGTGTCGTCGCTAGAGTGGTGGCGAATTTTGGAACGAAAGTTCATGGTAGGTATCCATCCAAGCGCCTCCTCATTGCGCAAGTCGTGACGGTTTTGTCGTTCCTGATTTACATACTCGGCGGCGGCTACATTTTTTTTGGGGTAGTAAACCCACCTAAAGCCCTTTTGCTAACGGTCAGCGGTACATTAGCCGTCGCTCTCGGGCTCTCCATGAAAGACCTCGTGGCTTCGGTGGTAGCCGGACTTATTTTGATTTTTGATCGGCCATTTCAAGTCGGAGATCGCGTGACCTACGACGGAATGTATGGAGAAGTAGCCACAATCGGTCTACGCGCCGTGAGGCTCGTTACTCTCGACGACAGCACGATCACCATCCCCAATAATCGATTTCTGTCGGATGCGGTCACCTCGGGAAATTCCGGAGCTTTGGACATGATGATCGAGGTTGATTTTCACGTCGATCTGGCCTCAAACCTGCGCGAAGTCAGTGAGATCCTCTACGAAACCGCTGCCACGAGCCGCTATGTGTTTCTGAAGAAGCCCGTCAACGTCGTTATGACTGAGCTCGCCATAGCTAATCGCATAGCCATGCAAGCGCGTCTGAAATGCTACGTTATTGACGTAAGATTCGAAAAGACCCTCCAGACTGATTTGCTGGTAAGAGGAAATGAGGCGCTCATCAAGGCTGGCGTTTCGCGCCCCACGCTTTCGCTCATGGTGGAGGGCGCCGGAAGCTCTACGAATACGGAGGCGAAGTCATGACGCTGTCACGCACCTCGGAACTGTGTGCCACCTTTCTCTTTGGTTTAGCGATACTTCACACTTTTCTCGTAAAAAAATTCATTCATTTTTCGCAGCGCTCGCCCAAAAATTCGATTCGAGGAAACATCTTCCATCTTCTGGGCGAAGTGGAAGTGGTGTTTGGACTATGGGCTGCGGTTTTTATGATGGTGCTAATCGGGACAGAGGGGATTGGGGCGTCCGTCAGGTACTTGGAGGATAGAGATTTTACCGAGGCAGCGTTTGTTTTCGTGATCATGACTGTCTGTTCAACCCGACCTATCCTTCAGATCGCAGATGCCGTTATCGCCTTAATCGCGTCGAAGGTGCCCATGCCGCCTTTTTTCGCGTTTTACGTGAGCTGTTTGGTGGTTGGTCCGCTTATGGGGAGCCTCATTACAGAGCCAGCAGCCATGACGGTGAGCGCATTATTGCTACTTGATCGCGTTTTTAAGGCTCGGTTCTCTTCAAATCTCAAATACGCGACCTTGGGGCTTCTGTTCGTCAACATTTCCATCGGAGGCACGCTGACGAATTTTGCGGCACCTCCGATTCTTATGGTCGCGGGGAGATGGAATTGGAGCACGGTTTTCATGCTTAAGAACTTCGGATGGAAGGGAGTGGTGGCCATCCTCATCTCTACATCAGCCGTAGCTTACCGATTTCGACAGGAATTATTGGCTGCGAGCGGCATTCATGGCGAGGCAGAGTCTGCCAGCAAATCTTCCTTTGGAATTTGTTTGGCGCATACCGCCTTTTTAGCTCTTATCATCGCCTCTTCGCATCACATAACCGTGTTCATGGCCCTTTTTCTGTTTTTTTTGGGCCTTGTTTCCGTGACTCGCGAGTTTCATCACTCTCTAAAACTAAAGGAGGGGATGCTGGTCTCGTTTTTCCTCGGCGGACTTATTGTCATAGGCGGGCCTCAACGTTGGTGGCTTGAATCCCTCATCGAGAGAATCACGGCGTTGCCTCTATACATTGGAGCCATTTCCCTTACGGCGATTACCGACAATGCTGCGCTTACCTATCTTGGATCGCTTGTGCCCACTCTTTCCGACAGCTCGAAATACGCGCTAGTTGCAGGCAGCGTGGTTGGCGGCGGACTCACCGTGATTGCCAACGCTCCAAATCCGGCTGGATTTGGAATTCTCAATCGAGCTTTTGGAGTCGATGGAATTAGCCCCTGGGGGCTTTTTCGAGGCGCGTTGCTTCCGACGCTAATTTCCGGAACTATTTTTTGGATATTTTAAGTGTCCGACAACTTGGGCTGCCAAAAATCGGCGAAGCTTCTCCTTGTTCACAAAGCTATTCCGCGGGAGAGACTCGTCGTCCAGATAAAGACGAACCCGCTGGATCGGACAGCGACTACACGACAAACGGAATAAATCTCTTTTTTACTCTCGCCCTGTAAGCCCGATACTCAAGATCGTTCTTAAAGAAATCTTCTTCCGCTAGCGCCTGACCGACGCTAGCAGCAATTGAACCTGAGGTAATGGCTAGATTGACCAAAGAAAAAGACGACAAGAGAAAGCTCGTATTCAAAAAGAGAAACCACATTCCATAAATTGGATGACGAACAATCGAATAGAGACCCGTTGTTTGAAGTTTCCTCTTGGCGGGGACGATTCCAAAACTTCGCCACAGACTTAACTTGGCACTCAAAACCAAGACGAGGCCGACCGTGGACAGGGCATCCGTGACGTTCTTTGCAACAAGCGACTGCCCTTGATTTGAAAAGCCCCCAAAAAGGAGCCACCAGTAACAAGCTAGCATCGCGATGAACCAATGCGCGGGCTTGAGGGAAATACTCTCGGGCTTCCTTCTGAAGGCAATCAAAAGGTTTTGAACAAGTGAACTAACGATAAGGGTCATCAGCGGCCAACCCTTGCGATTTTCAGCGGTCCATTGCACGGATTGATAAAGCCAATAGCCCCCAAGAGATATCGAAATTATCCGGTCTGTTGTCGAGGATACTAAAAAACGGCGAAGCTTCTCCTTATCCACAAAGCTATTCTCTGAATGTTAGATGTAGTTTTTTAATACGAGTTACTTCGTCGCCCGACACGCCCGCCTTCTTGGCAAAGATCGCCCATTTTGAGATGGCTTCGCGCGCTTGCCCGACGATGGCCTTGGATTCGCCGACGCCGAAGCGATCCGCGATGGATTGTAGATCGTCTGGCTCAAAGCCCTTGAACTTGCCGTTCACCGACATGAGATGCTGGTGAGTCCACTCACCTTTGGGGTTATGCGCGAAGGTCACGTCAAAGGCCGGAGCCAGTTCCCACGGGCCGCCCTGTCGCCTCAAAAAAGCGAAGTTCTTCGTATGGTCGTCGCAGTTTCGGCCCATCAGATTGAAAGCCATGCGGCGAAAGGCTTCGGCTTTGGCTTCGTAGCCGAGTGCGAGCTGTTCAATCGTCATGAAAAGTTGTTCGTAGGAGTTCGTGGACTTCTTCTTGTAATCGAGCTGGCTCATTGCGCATAGGCTTTGGATGTGGTGCTTCTGGTTGCCTTTCGCGCGGTCAAAACGGCGGGTCATGAAATGAGCTCGGCCATTTTCTTCGAGTAACCGTGATTCGGACATGTCGATTCCGGCGGCCTTAGCCATCAGATAGTAGGCGTACTCAACGCGCCCATATTCCTGGGAGGCGCCGAGTTCTTTGTCATGTCCCATACCGTCGAACTTCAAGAGCCAATGCTCGAACCCTTCGGGCACCTCAACTTGGCCGGAACGAATTTCCTGAGTCTTCTCGTTCCAGGCGATGACGGCCTTGGCGCGGGCGCCTCCTGCGGAGGTGCCCACGTCAATGATGCTTCTAAGGGCGGCTTGCGCATGACCGTCGCTGTCGATCTGTCCATGTACGGCTTTTCTGGCCTCGGTCACGAGCGTGCTCATTTCGATGACGTGGGGCTTTTGGGCTCTGGGGCCTCGGGTGGGTTTGAATTCAAGTGCGCCCATGGATCGTTTGCCCATGTAAGCCAAGCGATCAAGCGCCGTGATTTGACCTTTCGAGATACCAAGGCCCGCCATGTAGCTGTCGATTAGCGCGTTACCGAAGTCATCGGGAAGCGCATCGGCAAGCATCGGCGGGAGGCGCTTAAAGGTGAGTTCGGGCAGATCGGTGAAGACATAGGGCGTCTCATCATCCCGAAGAGGCATATGGATGGGAGAGAGTTCGACGCCGCTTTTCCCGAAGGTGGGGTCATAAGCAAAGACGTAGAAACCTAGATTGGCGTCGAGTGCTACGGCACCCACGAATTTTTCCCAAATGTAGACTTCAACCCGCTCAACGCGTTTGTAGGGCGTGGCTTTGGGTTTCTTTTTGCTGCGCGATTTTTTCACGGATTTCTTGCCCGCTTTCTGGCTCGCTGCCGGGGAGCAGCCGTTTTGAGCATGTGAAGCGGATTAACGCTGACCTGGGGAGCCAGGCTGCCTAGCCAATCCTGGCGATCTAGGGCGCGCACCACACGCACCAGCGTCTTGAGGGTGGCCCGGCCCGACTCCAGATGCTTCAGAGCGGTCAGGCTGACGCCTGCACGCTCTGAGAGGGACTTTTGGTCTAGGTTCTTTTGTAAACGAAGCCTTTTTAGATTTTCGCCTAGTAAAAATTCCAATTCTTGGGGGCTTTTCAATTGATTCATATTGTAGCTTTAATTGAGCCTCTTAATGCCAAATTATACCTTAATAGACTTATTTAAGTCTATTACAGATATGTACTTCGGAAGAAGTAGAATAAAATAAAAGCTTAAATTAGAGCTAAAAAGTCACAAAATTGACTTAATAGCTTAAATTAAAGCTCTTAACGGGTTTAAGAGTCTTTGGAGGATGAAAGCTTTAGCTCCAAATACCGGGCTAAATGAAAAAGCAGCGGAAGGCTCGGCACCCGGCGATGCTGCTCGATATTGCGAATAGTCTCGATACTAACGCCGGTTCCTTCAGCCATCGCTTCTTGGGTAAGGTCCAACTCGACGCGTCGTCTTTTGAAACCGTTCATGAAATTCTCTAACTCACGTCGTACCTGCGAGCGGTGTTTTGCGGGAATCGCGGAATAGCCCTTTGCCATCCCTTTAATAATTCGGTGATCGGCCTTATAGTAACAGGCACTATAAGGCCGAGTTGGCTCAAAGGGGGGGCGAAATGTTTCGGAAAACTGGGGAGCCGTCCGTCGTTTTACTTGTCGATGACGACTTTGATTTTCTGGAGCTTGTCGCCCGGCAACTAGAGGAACATGAAGAAGGAAAAGCCTTTCAGGTTTATGTCGCGGCAGATGGCCTGGAGGCGGTGGCTCAGATTGCCTCCCTACGGAGAGTGGATGCGCTCGTTACCGATCTCAATATGCCGGGGGCGGATGGCCTGGCTGTAGCTCTTGCGTTTCGGGGACGTTTCCCTGAAAAGCCCATCGTGATGACAACGGGATCGTCGCCTACCGATGAACGGATTGCCTCACTCCTTCAGCTCCCGCAAGCCGCCTTTTTGCGAAAACCCTTCGTCATCTCTGATCTTGTCGAGAAATTGCGTCTGACGCATCTCACGGGCAAGACTGTTGAAACGAGATAGCGCCGCCGTTAGACGTCCCAGGGTTCAATGAAGCCCGAACAGCAAGTTTAACCGGCGCAGGGGCAGCCGAGGCAGGTTTCACAGCTATGCGGTAAACGGGCAAGCTCGATAGACTCCGCGGGGCCTTAGGCCCCTTGGTGCCCTTTAGGTCGGGCCGTGATCCGGCTCTTTCCAGGGAACCGCATTGACCGACCATTCAAAGCGAAGCCTCTCGGCTTCCTCGGCCCGAAACCTAGCCTTGATCTGAGCTGCTGAGATCCCCGCACGTTCGCGAGGTTTACCAAACGGATGCGGATTGTCGGGCTCAACCTCGATAACACGAAGCAAATTCCCAGAACCATCAAAAACACGCACGTCGCTGGGTGCCGGCTCGCTCTGATCGGTTCTCGACAGCGCGGCGACTCGAACCCCAACGCGGACCTTGTTGCGCAAAATATCCACGAACTCGCGGCCCGCTTTCTTCTTCGCTCCTTCGATTCGTTCGTTGAGCGTATCGACTCGAATGCCCAGTAAGGCGGCGATTTGGACCTTCGATTTTCCTTCCGGGTTGTAGAGATAGACCGCTTCAACGGCTTCGCGCTGTTTTTTGGTTAACTTCTTGAGGTAGCGTGCGAAGCGTCGCTCGAACTCTTCTTGCCGTCGATCCAGCTCTAACCGTTCCTCGATGTCCTCAACGGTCGACACCCTCGTGAGGGAAACTTCACGAAAGACGTTCGCCGCATCCAGGCTATCGAAAAAGATTTCCCGATATTCAAGAAAGGTAATATCCTTGTCGCTTCTTCGCCCTTCAAGCATGAGGGCGAAGAAGTCGGCATCGTCAAATCCCTCGAAGTCGGCCAGTCGCCCCGCGATCTCGGCACCCAGAAGACAGTCGTAACGGCTCCCCACGCCCTCGCGGGCGCGTGAATTCACCAGGCGGTTCTCGAAAAGCCACTCTTCAAGCTCCTGGCACCCGTTGAACATGTTGCCAGGCCCAATGCCCGCATCACGGAGCTTCTTCCGATGAGCTATAGTGCCGGGCGAATCTGCGTTACGGAAAAGCTCGTGGCAGGGCATCGCTAAGAGCTGATCCCCGAAAATCTCGGCCTCCGACTTAATCGGAATGGATTCGAGGTCTGGATATCGCCCTTCGGGATCGTAGGCGTAGGACTGTCGTTTGACGGCAGAGCGCGACGAAGTTCCAGCCCAGCAAACAGAGGCATTGGCGCACTCGCATCCCGCGAACGTAAGCGGCTTTTGCGCTTCACGATCGAATTGCTTGTAGGTGCGCCCCGTGCCGCGCGTGCCGAAATCGCGCCCTTTATTGTGACATGGATTGACGATACGCGGGCGCGGCATCCGTTCTCATCGGAGCGAAACCCCTGATTCTTAATGAGGGCCGAATACTCCAAAAATTTTTATTCGCCTTGAAATACAAATTCTTGGAAAAACCGAAGCCCCGAATATACCCCCGGTTGAATTGCTAGAAGTACGGGACAGTCAAAAGACCGTCTCTTTAGAGAGGAGGAGTTAGTTTTGTAGGGACGCTAGGCGCGCCGTAGATGACCAGCGAATTCGACGTTTGACCACACGAATATCGCAGATCATCGCGGCTCGATCAAGGCAATTTGAGCCAGTCACATCACAAATCAGAAACAATTCGCTCGACGGTTACAACGGTTCTCTAAGTCGGAAGCCGAACGGCACTTGCATCGCTTGATTGCGTATCAATGCCGCTCGCTTCTCCCGCATGAATCCTTGGAACCTGCCACTTTTGCGCCACGCAAAGCGCGAGAGACTTCCCAAGCGGGATTTCTTTCGGCTCTGTGCGGCTTTCTGCCGTCTTCCGATCCCGACAGGAAGCAATGCTCGGGCCAACCCGGAAAGCGCGGCTGCTCCCAACTAGGAGGGGAGCGATTGCATGTTTTATCAAGACAACAACAAGGGGAGCCATAACGGTTCCACCACACCCCAGAGAGACATTAGCCTTCCCGAAGCACTCGGGATCGCGAGTCTTCTGGGTGTAGCGGTCGCGTCGCAGAAGATGAATGCGATCAACGCGTTCTATTTTAGGAACTACGAGAAAATTTATTTCGGTGCATGGGTGCTGTGTCTTCTGCTGCTGGCACTTGGAATCCGAAAGCTCGTCAAGGCGACAAGGCCCTTCGAGGAACACGTCGGACGACTGCGACATGTTTGGAGTGCAAACGGCGTCTTTGCCGGGAACATGGACGACGGAACGCCGATTTACGTTTCCGATAAAAGTCGGTGCGGCCACGTTCAGATCATTGGCACGACAGGGCGAGGAAAAACCGAGAGCGTTATCCTCCCGTGGCTCGTGCGCGATCTTGAACGAGGATCGTCCGCGCTCCTCATCGACGGTAAGGGCGACACGGAACTTGCCAGGAAAATCC